>DASTML010000010.1:0-10244 GCA_035714175.1 Bryobacteraceae bacterium
GCGAAATTCGACGATCACATCCTCGCCGGAGAGCGTCGCGTCCACGTCCACCGTGTAAAACCGGCCTGTCTCGTAAAGACGCTCGATCGCCGCGCTGATCTTCCGGCTGTCATACGGCTCCCCCGTCTTCACCGGGTTAATTTGCTCCAACATCGGCAAACTATAAGGTTGCGTGTCCGGCGCATAGCGAATCGCCGAGATACGCCGCCCTTCGTAGCGGGTCTCCTGCCCATAGCTGATGACGGTGCCGAAAATCACCAAAAGCACCGACACCATTCTCATCCAGCAAGTGCGGAGCGCCACCATTGGTAATGATAACCCGCCCGGACCACCCGTTCCGGCGAGTTTACCCCGCTCCCGCGAGTTTACATGGATACGGTACCCCCTGTGCCATAATGTGGCCAACTGGAGGGTGTCCCCGTGCGGAATTTATCTCTCTCTCTTCTTCTATTGCTTCCCGCCGCTCTCATCTCCCAACAGGCCCCCGGAGCAGGCGGCGGAGGAGGAGGAACATCCACGAATCCAGGCGCCGGAACTCCGAATCCGGGCCTTGGCGGCACGGGAACTACAAACCCCGGCCGCAACCCGTTCCCCGGCACGAACCCCACGGACTCCAACTCCCGGTTTCCTGACCTGCAGCAAAGCCGCCCCATCTTCATCTCCGGCAAAGTCATGTTGGAGGACGGCACGCCTCCGCCCGAATCCGTCACCATCGAACGGATTTGCAATGGCATCGCGCGTCCGGAAGGCTACACGAACGCCAAGGGGCAATTCAGCTTTGAACTGGGCCGTAATACCGGCATGATGGCGGACGCCAGTACCTCCGGCCCGCTGGACGACGGTTCGTTCGGCCGCGGCTCTGCCCGCGGCATTTCCAATCCCGCCCTCGGCAGTCTCGGCGGCCGCTCCGGCATCAGCGAGCGGGATCTCATTGGCTGCGAAATTCGGGCCAACCTGCCCGGGTTCCGGGGCGAAAACGTCCAACTTGCCGGACGCCGTTCACTGGATAACCCCGATATCGGGACGATCATTCTCCGCCGCCTGGCCAACGTCGAAGGGTTTACCTTCAGCATGACGACAGCTCTCGCCCCCAAAGAAGCAAAAAAAAGCTACGAGAAGGGCCTGGAACTGATCAAAAAGAAAAAAATGCCCGAGGCGCTCACCGAAATGGAGAAGGCCACCGCCGCTTATCCGAAGTATGCGGTCGCCTGGTTTGAACAAGGCCGGCTATATGAAATGGAGAAGCGTGCTCCCGATGCCCGCCGCGCCTTTGAGTCCTCCATTGCGGCGGATTCCAAATACGTCAAGCCCTATGTCAATCTCGCCTATCTGCACGCACAGGAGAAAGATTGGGCCAAAACCTCCGAAATCGCGGCCAAAGGCATTCGCCTCAACCCCTTCGAGTACCCGCAACTCCACTATCTCAACGCCGTTTCCAACCTGAACCTGGGCAAAATTGACGAGGCGGAAAAGTCGGCGCGCGAAGCAAGCAAGCTCGACGCCAAGGGACAAGTACCCCGCGTCGATCAACTCCTCGGCGTCATCCTTGCGCAGAAGAACGACATTCAGGGAGCCAGGGAAAGCTTCGCCAACTATTTGAAAAAGGACTCCACCTCACCCGACGCCGATCAGGTCCGCAAACAGATGGCGCGCCTGGAGGCGGCGGTTCCTCCGCGGCCGGCGGCCGCTCCCCCGCGCGTCCAACAAGAGCCCGTCCCGGCGCCGCCTCCCGCCGTCTCCGCCCGCACCGCCTGGCCCTCCTGGTCCAGCGGCATATCGGATCTTCCGCCCGGCACGCTGTCCAAGGAGCTCGACGGCGCCGCGCTCTGGAAGGAAGTGGGCAACAGTGTCTATTCGCTCATCACGGCCGGCGACGCTTCGCAGCTGAAGCCCGAATCGAAAGAGTTTCAAGGCGCGGCGGTCGCCGTTTCGAACACGCTGCTGGTCACCAATTGTGACGTTTTAGAGAACACGGGCTCTACGGGGCTTTATCAGAACGGCAAGCTAATCACGTCCACCGTTCGGCTGGTGAAGTCCAAACGCGCGGCCGGCATGTGCGTGCTGGAGGCGGGCGGAGCTCGCCTCCAGCCGGTCAGCGGCGTACGTTATGCGCAAGACCTGTCCGCCGGCGAAAAAACGTACACGGTTCGCGCCGGCGAACTGGCCGAAGGAACATTGCAATCCGCCAAGCTCCAGGGCAACATTAAGCTGCTCGTGTCCAACTCTCCTGTCACAGCGGCCACCGCCGGCGGCGGGCTCTTTGACGGAATGGGCAATCTCATTGGCATTACCACTCTCCGCTCTCAAACTGCGGTTTTGGCTATTGAAGAGTTTTTCCAGTAGCGTCACTTTCCCGCAATCGTCCCGGAAACGAGCGTGCCTGTCCACCCAGGATTTACGCGCCCCCACTCGTTGGAATCGTCCTTCGCTGTGAACTGCACCCGCAATTTATGGCCCGCGGCCAGTCGCCCGTCCAATGGCAGGGTCTGCCGCCCCAGCATGCAGAACATCTTCTGCGTAGCAATTGTAACGGACTGTGTTTGCCCCGGCAGCAGACGAACCACGATCGGCTCCACGTATCCCGCCACACCGCCCACCGTCAGGTCCAGCAGCTTGCACTCCGTTCCATCCGGCGCCAAGGAGACGCTCTCGAAACCGTGGATCGAGCCAATCCCGGTCTTTCCCCCAACGACAAAGGCCTGCGGCGCCGTCCCTTGGTTGCGGAATGTCACGCGCAGCAGCCGCCCGGGAGCAGAACCTTCCAATGCAATCCCCATCGATAGTCCGCTCAACACCGGCCCCCATGCGGGCTCCACGCTCCACAGGCTTCCCGCCAAAAGGAGAGACCCCAGCGCCAGTCGATGGAACATGAACAAAACCTCCCGGCTGCGGACAACTAAGGGGACACAGCACCCGCCGCACGGCGGATCTCCCGCATCGTTTCCTCCAGCAGCGCGCAAACGCGCTCCGCGCTCTCCCGCGCTGCCGGATGTTCTTTGTGCGTCTCCAGAATGCGCAGGTAAACGGAACAGCCGGCTTTACTCTGCCGGATGTCTTCTTCGTAGATTGCCAGTTCCCGCGCCGTCATGCGTGCACCGTTACGCCATGATTCCCTTCACCACATGACCGTGCACATCCGTCAACCGGAAGTCGCGGCCTGCGTAGCGATAGGTGAGTTTCAAGTGATCCATGCCCATCAGGTGCAAAATCGTTGCGTGCAGGTCATGGAAGTGCACCTTGTCGATCATGGAATAGTAACCGTAGTCGTCGGTCGCGCCATAAGAAAGGCCCGGCTTCACGCCGCCGCCCGCCATCCACATCGTAAACGCTTCCGGGTTGTGGTCCCGTCCATCGGAACCCTGCGCCGTCGGCGTCCGGCCGAACTCGCCGCCCCACAGAACCAACGTATCTTCCAATAGCCCGCGCGATTTCAGGTCGCGTAGCAACCCCGCAATCGGTTTGTCCACTTCCCGCGCGTTCTGCTCATGGTCACGCTTCAGCCGCTCGTGCTGGTCCCATTTGTACGTGTGGCTCACCTGCACGAAACGCACGCCCTTTTCCGAGAACCGCCTCGCCATCAGGCACTGCCGGCCGAAGTCTTCCGTGATCGGATTGTCCAGGCCATAGAGCTTTCTCGTCGCCTCGGTTTCAGCGGTCAGGTCCTGCAGCTCCGGCGCTTCGGCCTGCATCCGGAACGCCAGTTCAAAGGATTCAATGCGGCCTTCCAGCGCCCGGTCCGGGCCCGTCATCTCGAGTTGTTTCCGGTTCAGCTCCTGGCTGTAATCAATTTCTTTCCGCTGGATTTCCCGTGGCGTCTCTTTGTTCGAGATGAACGGAATTTTCGCATCCCGCGCTGGAATGCCCACAGACCCGATGGCCGTCCCCGCGTAAGGCGCCGGCAGGAAAGCCGATCCGAAATTATTCGCCCCGCCGTGGCTCTGTGTCGGACAGATGGTGATAAAGCCCGGCATGTTCGAGTTCTCGCTGCCCAATCCGTATGTCACCCAGGAGCCCATGCTCGGCCGGACGAACGTATCGCTGCCCGTATGCAGTTCCAGCAGCGCGCCCCCGTGGCGCGAGTTGGAACCGTGCATCGACTTGATGAAGCACAGGTCGTCCACCATCTTCGCCGTCTCCGGGAACAGGTCGCTCACCCATGCGCCGCTCTGGCCATATTGCTTGAACGCCCACGGAGATTGCAGCAGGTTGAACGTCTCGCTCGAAACCACTTTGGGACGTTCAAACGGCAACGGTTTGCCGTGGTCCCTTTTTAAGAGCGGTTTGTAGTCGAAGGTATCTACCTGGGAGGGGCCGCCATGCATAAACAGGAAAATGACGCGCTTGGCTTTTGCGGGAAAGTGAGGAGCCTTCACCGCTAGCGGACCAGCGTTTGCCGTCGCCGCCCGCGCCTGCTCGGCGCCCAGCAGCCCGGCCAGCGCCACGCCGCCAAAACCGGCGCTCGACACCCGCAGCAGATCACGCCGCGATAACGTCTGGTTCAGATAGGAGTTCCAATGCCGGTTCATAAGGTGCCTCAATTAATGTAGATGAATTCGTTCGAAGCCAGCAGCGACTTGCAAAAACTTTGCCAGGCGCTTTCCCGGCTGCCCTTCCACGCCGTCTGCATCTGCGCAATAAATGTCAGGGCCTGATCTATGTCTTTTGACGTCGCGGGACGGGACAAGGCGCGTTCATACGCTTCTTTCACCCGCCCGGCGTCATCGAGGTCGGTTCTCGCCAGCAAGCGTTCCGCCATCTGCCGGCTATGGCGCAGCATCACGGCGCCGTTCATCATGAACAGGGCCTGGGGAGCGACAACGGTCGCGTCGCGGTCACCGTTGGAAACGGCCGGGTCTGGCAGGTCAAAGGCGTTGAACACGTCGTACATCGAACTCCGAACCACGGGGATATAAACGGCGCGGATGTTCTTTTCATAGTCCACATCGCCGCCTTTCGCCGTGTTCGCCACGTACTGGCGGTCTTTATACTTCAAGATAGACCCGCCCGTCGTCTTCACATCCAACCCGCCGGAGACTTCCATGATGCCGTCCCGGATCGACTCCGCTTCCAGCCGCCGCCGGTTCATGCGCCACAACAGCACGTTATCCGGATCGGTCTCCGACGCTTTCGCATCGTAGGCGCTCGACATCTGGTAGGTGTTGGACAGCATCATCGTACGGTGCATCTGCTTCATGCTCCAGCCCTGATTCACAAACTCGACCGCAAGCCAGTCAAGCAGCGGTTGGTTGGTTGGCTTCTCGCCCAGTCGGCCGAAGTTGTCCACCGAAGGAACGATCCCCTTCCCAAAATGCCACCGCCACATACGGTTGGCAATCACGCGGGAAGTCAGCGGATGATCTTTGGTGGCCAGCCACTGCGCCAGTTCCAGCCGGCCGCTGTGCCCCTCCGGAATCGCCGGTTGGTTGTCGCCCGCAATGACTTTCAAGAAGCGGCGAGGCGCTTTCTGCCCCAATGTCCAGTGGCTGCCGCGCAAATGGATCGCCAGGTCGTCAATCTTCTCGCCTTCCGTCACGCCCATCGCATGCGGATAATCAGGCGTTGCGGCCTCCAGGTCTTTCAATTCCTGATCCAGTGACCGTAAGCTGTCTCGCACTGCCTGCGAATAATAACGTCGCGCGTCGCCCGGCGCACGGAATGGGCCAAACTTCTCTTTCAATAGTTCGTACAGCGCCTTCAGGCCAGGGTCCGTGTTCTCTTTGCCCTTCTCGAGCGAGGCAACAAATAGGTCGCCGTATTTGTCGGCCAACGCCTGCGCGTCTGCGGGTTGAAATCCTTCAAACAGCTTGGCCGCCGGTGATTTCCATTCCGCCAGCGCGCCGCCGGTCCCGTATACTTCCCATGCATATAGCGGGGACGCCACGGCGCCATCGGAACGCTTCAGGTGTTCCACCATCTGTTCCAGAAAGCCCGGATTCACGCCATGTTTCGCCGCAATCTGCACCACCGTCCGCGGATAGTTGGCGACCGTGTTCTTGCTGATCAGGAGTTTTTCGAAATACGGAAAACGGGACGCATGCTCCAGCCGCAGCGTGTTGACGCCTTTTTGCAGCGGCACCACCGCGACCACGGTCCACCCGCCCGCTTCCGGCGAAGCCGCGCGATTCTGCACCGGGTCGGCGCCGCGCTTCATCCACGTGCCGTTCACATGAACATCGGTTGTGCCAGCGCCTTTTTCCTCTTCCAGAATATCGATCTGGTAGTCGCCCGCGGCCGGGACCTCAAACTTATACTCGGCATAGAACGGGCCTTTGGCATCTTTCGGCACGTTGGACTTTTTCTTCTGGAGCGCGCGAGGCACGTTCCCTACATCAAAGCTGCCAGCGTCCAGGGTCACGGCGCCAGGCGCCGATTCCACCGGAGCCAACCGCATCTCCTCGGACCGTTTCACTTCTGCGGCGGCCAGCAGATAGGCCCCCACCCGCGCTGTCGCTGCCTGAATGAGAGTCTCGTTCTGTGCCTTGGTAATTTTCCCGATCTCTTTGCGCTTCGCTTCCACGCGCGCCTC
The DNA here is from genome assembly GCA_035714175.1 of Bryobacteraceae bacterium. Lineage (GTDB taxonomy): Bacteria > Acidobacteriota > Terriglobia > Bryobacterales > Bryobacteraceae. The sequence goes on from DASTML010000010.1 coordinate 6,527, forward strand.
ATGCGCCGCTAATTTATCCCGGTCCTCTTTGGGAGCCAGCACGTACTCATGCCATTTGGCGACGACTTTAAAATTCTCCATCGTCTTGGAGCTCTTGAAGATGCCGGCCATAGAGTAGTAGTCGGCCTGCGGTATCGGATCGAACTTGTGATCGTGGCACCGTGCACAGCCAATGGTTAGACCCATAAATGCGCGCACGGTGGTGTCCAATTGCTCATCGACGATGTCCATTTCCATCTTTACGGGATCGTCTTCGGCCAGCATTTTTGCTCCCAACGTCAGGAAACCGGTGGCGGTCCAGCGTTCTATGGATGTGGCCAAATCCTTTTCGGGCAAAAGATCACCCGCCAGTTGTTCCGTTAAAAACTGGTCAAACGGCTTGTCTTTATTGAAAGCGGCGATCACATAGTCGCGATAACGATAGGCATTCCTGTACACAAGGTTCTCGTCCAGGCCGTTAGAGTCGGCATACCGGGCCACATCCAGCCAATGGCGCCCCCACCGTTCTCCATACCGCGGCGAGGCCAGCAGCCGGTCCACAACAGTAGCGAAAGCATTTGGCGACGAGTCAGCCAGAAACGCATTCACCTCGGCAGGCGTGGGCGGCAAACCGGTCAGGTCGTAGCTCGCCCGGCGAATCAGCGTGCGCTTGTCCGCGGGTTTGGCGGGTTGAAGTCCCTTGGCTTCCAGCCCCGCCAAGATGAAGGCGTCGATTGGAGAACGAACCCAGCTCTTGTTTTGCACCGCCGGAGGCGCCGTTTCCTTCGGCGGCACAAAGGCCCAATACTTTTGCTGCGGCGCCTGGGAAACCACCGCGGAACCCCAGGGCGCGCCCATCTGGATCCACTGCGCCAAAATCGCGACATTGGCGTCTTTCATCTTTGGCCCCGGCGGCATTTTCAGCGGTCCTGCTTCGTGCCGTATCGCTTGCAGGAACAGGCTCTCCGCCGGTTTTCCGGGAACAATCGCCGGACCGCGCCCGCCTCCCTTTAGCGCCATTTCCCGCGAGTCCAGCCGCAGGCCGCCCATGATCGGCTGACTCGTCGCCGAATGGCAGCCCAAGCACTGCGTAGCGAGAATCGGCCGTACATTTTTCTCGAAGAAGGCGGCGCCATCTTCCTGAGCCGCGAGCGTCAGCGCGGACAAGATGAACAAAAGGACATACGGCATGGCCAAATCTTATCAACTCTGACTACTCGCATGAACCCCTACCCACCAGGGAGTAAGGCAATTTAAAGTGACTTTCCGGTCGTTTCCCCGATCATCCTGGCGGCAGGGGTATCAGTACATTGCGTAGAGGGATCTAAGGATTCTGTCCAATTGGGCAGGCTCCCTACCATCCCTAGAATCACTAGTAGCGCCCGCATGGGAATTAGAAAATGCTAACCACCACTCTGACTACCCGCAACTCCAAATCGTTTTATTCGGAGTCGGAAGCAGCTCAAGCGCTAGGAGTCTCCCTAGACCGGTTCCGGGACCTCGTGCGTACCCACATCGCCCAAAGCGAAGACGAAGCAAACAACATTGGCGTTGCCACCTACCAGGCATCGGATCTGCTGGTGCTCAAACTCCTCGCCAAAATGCCCGTGCATAGCTAATCATCTTGTTGGCCCGTCTAGCTCCGTTATAGACTGTCGGAGTCATGGCGAAACTAGGATTCTTGGGTCTGGGCATCATGGGTTACCCCATGGCCCGTCATTTATTGGAAGCCGGTCACGAAGTGGCCCTCTGGAGCTTTACGGCCGCGAAGGCCGAAGAGCTCGCCGCCAAATTTCCGGGGTTGGGAACTGCTTGCGCCACCCCCAAAGACGTCGCCTCCAAAGCCGATGTCATTGTTTTGATCGTCGGCGATACGGCGATGTCCGAACAGGTCGTTTTCGGCCCGGACGGCCTTATGGCGACCGCCAAGCCCGGTACGGTGATTGTCGACGCCTCCACCGTGGCCACCTCTTACTCCAAATCCGCCTCCGAGCGCTGCGCCGCCAAAGGCGTCGAATTCCTCGATGCGCCATGCACCGGCTCGAAACCAGGCGCCGAAAATGGCACTTTAACGTTCATGATTGGGGGTAAAAAGGACGTTTTTGAGCAAATTAAGCCCCTTTTGGAGCCTATGGGGAAGCGTTTATACTACTGCGGCGGCCCCGGTTTGGGAATGCACGCCAAGCTCTCCCAAAACCTCATCCTCTCTAACCTCTTGCAAGCATTCAACGAAGGCCTTGTCCTGGCCACCAAGGCCGGCGTGGACCCCGAATTGATGCTGGACATCCTCGACAACTCCGCCGCCAAGTCCGGTTTGATCGCTTTTAAGGCTCCCTACGTGTTCCGGCGGGATTTTGCCACCAATTTCTCCGTGAAGTGGATGCACAAGGACATTGGCCTGATGCTCGACTCCGGCCGCGACCTTGGCGTACCGCTGCCGCTGACCTCGCTGACCCACCAAATGTTCCAGGCGGCCATCGCCACCGGCCACGGCGAAGAGGATATCTGCTCTACAATCAAGGTGCTAGAAGAAATGGTGGGCGTGGAAGTGAAAAAGAAGGACGCCTGACGGCGTCCTTCTTTTTCCTGTCTTTCATTTTTCACAGAAAAAAGCTTGCACTTCCAAAAATCATATATTAGTATTGGAAGTAAGCCGGGGAGGCAACTCCCACCAAAGCGAGACTAACCTCATAAAGACCCCTGAAGCATCCTCCCCGGCGCCCTTCGGGGTTTCCTATTCTAGACCAGATAGGAAGCTCGCTCTAAACACTGCAACGAGACGATTGTTTCTCGCATCTAGTACGTAAGCGGGGACTTACACCAAATTTCACGGGAACCGTGGAGCGCGCGGAGTGATATGATTTGGGTACGGCAAGCATGCGTACGCTGACAGTTTTAGGCTCGACCGGGTCCATTGGGACCAGCACGCTCGATGTGGTTCGCCGCAATAGCGATTCTTACAGGATTCATGCTCTTGTAGCAGGAACGAACGTAGATTTGCTGGTGGAGCAAATCAAGGAATTCCGGCCCGCAGTGGTTGTGGTGGCGAATTCCCAAATTCAGGATTTGCTGGCGGCGCGGTTGCCGGAGACCGGGTTGACTCCGGAGTTGTCCCATGGAGCCAGGGCGCGCGTAGCAGCTTCGATCGCCCCAGAGGTGGATTTTTTGATGTCGGCGATCGTCGGCGTGGCTGGCTTGGAGGCCACCTACGAAGCAATCGTCCACGGCAAATCCGTTGGCTTGGCCAATAAAGAGACGCTGGTGGCGGGCGGCGCGTTGGTAATGGACGCTGTGAAGCGCCATGGCACGCAGATGATTCCCGTGGATAGCGAACATAATGGCGCGCACCAGTGCCTGCGTGCCGGACGCCGCGAGGACGTATCGAAGCTGATTCTGACGGCGAGCGGAGGCCCGTTCCGGAAGACGCCGAAGGAACGGATGCAATCGGTGACGGTGGCCGAGGCATTGAATCACCCGACCTGGAAGATGGGCCGGCGTATTACCATTGACTCCGCCACGTTGATGAATAAGGGCTTTGAGGTGATTGAAGCCTGCTGGCTGTTTGATTTCCATCCACGCGATGTGGATGTTGTGGTGCACCCGCAGTCCTCGGTACATGCGTTAGTAGAATTCCATGACGGATCGGTGATCGCCCAGGTTTGCGCCACCGATATGCGAATGCCGATCCAATATGCGTTGACCTACCCGGCCCGCAATGATGCGCCGGTCCCCCGCATGG
>DASTML010000011.1:0-21265 GCA_035714175.1 Bryobacteraceae bacterium
GGGCCGCTGCGCCTTCCGGGCGAACAGGATGTGCTATACCGCAATAACGGCGACGGCACCTTTCGCGATGTCACCGTCCGGGCGAAGGTCGTCGATGCGGACAGGCGCTACGGATTTGCGGTGGTATTCGAAGATTTGAACCGAGATGGCAAGCCAGATATTTTTGTGGCTAACGACTCCGGCGCCAACTATCTGTACTTAAATGCAGGAGACGGCACATTCCGTGAGTCCGCGCTTGTAAGCGGCGTTGCGTTTAACGGAGATGGGCATTCGCAAGCCAACATGGGCGTTGCCGTGGGCGATTATGACAACGATGGCGATCTGGATCTTTTGACGACCACATTCTCCGAAGACTACTTTCCCCTCTTTCAACAGACCGCGCCTGGGCTGTTTGAAGATGTCTCATCCACCGCCGGGTTATCGGCCACGACCACTCCCTACCTTGGCTGGGCGGCAGGATTTGTCGACATCGACAATGACGGAGAGCGGGATCTATGGCTTGCCAACGGGCATGTATATCCCGAGGCCGGCAAGCTCGGCAGCACCTCCTATTTCCAACCTTTTGCCGTATTCCGGAATCGGAAGGGCCGTTTTTCGGAGGTTTCGTTGGGACTGCCGAAAAATTCCTACCGCGGCGCCTGTGCGGCCGACTTCGACAACGACGGCCGGATGGATTTCGTCGTGCTGCCGATCGCGGGGGCTCCCTTGTTGCTGGCTAACCGGACCTCCGCCAATCACGGCTGGGTGGGTTTCTCGCTTACGGGGACTCGTGGAAGCCGGGACGCACTTGGCGCGAGGCTGCAGGTGGAAGCGTGCGGCAGAAAGTGGTTCGACTCGGTGCGCAATGGGGGCGGTTATATTTCGCGGAACGATCCCCGGCTTCATTTCGGCCTTGGTTCTTGCGCCAAGGTGGACCAGGTATCGATCGATTGGCCCTCCGGAAAGCGGCAGGTTATTAAGAACCCGGCGATCAACCGTTACACGGCCGTGCGCGAGCCGGAGTAGCGATTCCTGATATAAACTGCGTGCATGATTGGTTCATTGGCCGCCCGATGCGCCGTGGCAATGGTCATTGTGTGTCCAATTGCCGCCGGGCAGACCAAGACTGGGGGCGGTGCGTGCGGATCCTGTCACCCCAAACAGACGGCTGGTTATCAGCGGACCGGGATGGCTAACTCGATTTCCCGCCCGCACAAGCAGCCATCCGGCCGATTCACCCATGCGTTTTCCGATAGCGTATTCAGCATTCAAGCCAAGGCGTCTGGGATGCGGCAGCAGGTAGAGCGCAACGGGTTTTCGGCGGACTACGATGTGGCATACGTTATTGGTTCGGGGAACAATGCATTCGGTTACCTGACGCGAATTGGCAACTATCTCTTCCAGTCCCCCCTTTCCTACTATTCCAAACGATCCATGTGGGACATGGCGCCTGGCTATGAACGGGACCGGGAACCGGATTTCACGCGACCGGTCACGCTGGAATGCCTGCTGTGCCACTCCGGCCGGCCGCGAGCCGCCGCTGGCGCGCTGAACCGCTACGAGGCGGAGCCATTCGAAGTGGAGGCCATCTCCTGCGACCGTTGTCATGGGATTGGGGAGGCGCACATCGCCAAACCGTCGGCCCACAATATTGTGAACCCGGCCAAACTTCCGATACGGGCGCGCGATAGTGTCTGTGAGCAGTGCCATTTGGGCGGCGAGGCCCGAATCCCCAATCTAGGGAAAAAGATAAGCGAGTTCCGGCCGGGCGAGAACCTGGAGGACACCTTCTCTGTTTACGTCTTCGAGACCCCGGCGGATAAGGCGTCCAGCATGGGGCTTAAAGTTGTCAGCCACGTTGAACAACTCGCACTGAGCCGCTGCGCGAGCCGCAGTGGCGGGAAGATGTGGTGCGGCACGTGCCACGATCCTCATGGGAAGCCCGCGGCGCCAGAACGCTACTACCGGGAAAAATGCATTGGATGCCACACACAGACGCTTCCGGCGGCGCACCCGGCGGGGACAGATTGTGCCGGTTGTCACATGCCGCGGCGCCAGACGAGGGACGGCGGCCATACAGCCTTTACGGACCATCGCATAGCGCGAGTTCCGGCCGGGAACGCGGCGGCGCTACGGCGAAAGCTCATTGCCTGGCGTGAACCCGGAGACAAGACTGCGCAAAGAAACCTGGGGCTGGCCAACATTCTGGTGGGTGAACGCGACCAATCGGCGGCCCATATGGATGCTGGTTTCCGGCAGTTGACCGAAGTCTACGAATCGCAACCGGATGATCCCGCTGTGCTTACGAGTTTAGGCCTCGTAATCCTCCGGAAGGGGGGCGCTGTGGAAGCGGCGCGCCTCTATGAACGTGCCGTTGTGCTGGAGCCGCACTATGCTCCCTATCATATAAACGCCGCAACGGCCTGGACCGAAGCCGGGGAACTTTCCAAGGCTATTTCCCACTTGGAGACAGCCATTCAAATGGATCCCTCGCTCGAAATGGCATACCGGAAATTGGGAGAAATTTATACGCGGACGAAGCAGCGGGAAAAGGCACGGGAGACGTTGCGGCGCTATTTGCAATTCATGCCAGGCAACGTCACCGCACGTAGTGCGCTGGATCTTCAATAGTTATTTCCGGTTTACATTCACATCCTGCTGTGATAAGACTCTCCTAGTGGATTTCTACTAGGCGCCTGCGCGTCAACGGAGTACTCGCAGAAAGGATAGGAATTCGTGAAAATCCTAGTCGCATTTATCACAGCGATTCTTTTGTTCCCCTTCCTCTGTTCCGGGCAAACCGACCGCGGGACGATTCGCGGCACGGTTCAGGACACGTCTGGCGCATCGGTGCCTGGCGTCACGGTTAAGGCGACCAACGTCGATACGGGAGCGCAGAGCGTTGCCGTTTCTGGTGATTCGGGCACATACAACATCACCAGCCTGAGACCTGGCGTCTACAGCGTGACGGCTGAGAAATCCGGCTTCAAAAAGCTGATCCGCGAAAATGTGCGGGTGGAAGTGGCTGGAACCGTGGGGTTGGAACTGGAGATGGCGGTTGGCGCGGTGAACGAAAGCGTAACGGTTTCCGACGTCGCCCCCCAGTTGAAAAGCGAGTCGAGCAGCGTGAGCACCGGCGTAAATCCGAAGTCGTTCGTCGAGTTGCCCTTGAGCGCCAACGGGGCCAACCGTTCCGCCGAGAGTTTCATTTTTCTGGCTCCCGGAACAACGGGGAACACATTTGACGCCCATATTAACGGGAGTCAGACGCTCTCCAAAGAAATTCAGATTGACGGCTTAAGTGCGACCACGGCGGAAGTGGGCGGCGATCCGCGCGTTTTGACGATGCCACCCGAGGCGGTGCAGGAGTTTGCGTTGGTAACCTCGAATTTCTCGGCGGAGTTCGGCAATACAGGCGGCGGTGTAGAACAGTTCACAATCCGCTCCGGTACCAATCAATTTCATGGGGTTGGGTATGAGTTTTTGCGCAATGACAAGTTGGACGCGCGCGGATTCTTTAATGCGACCCGGTCGATTAACCGCCAGAACGAATATGGCGGGAGCCTGGGCGGGCCCATCATCGTTCCTCAGGTGTACAACGGCAAGAATAAGAGCTTTTTCTTTTTCAACATCAACTACTTCAAGTACCGTTCCGGCCCGGTAAACCAGATCGCGTCGGTACCAACGGACGCTTTCCGCAATGGAGACCTATCCCAATTGCGAGACGCGAACGGGCTGATTCAGCTCTACGATCCGGCAAGTACCCGACCTGATGGCCAGGGCGGCTTTACGCGCGATCCGTTCGTCAATAATCAGATTCCCGTCAACCGGATTAGCCCTGTTTCGCAGAAGGTATTGTCCTACGTGCCCGCTCCGGTCCTTGCCGGCATCTTGAACAATTATCCGGCAACCGGCAACAATCGCACGGACAATCGCAACTACACGATGAAGTTCGATCACATGTTCTCTAGCGCCCACCGGATGAGCGGAAGCTGGAATAACGGGCACAATACAGACTCCGGCCCATTTCCAGCACTTCCTCGTCCCGTGGCAAATAATCGCTTTGGTATCCTTGGCCCGGGCCAGGACACCGTACGCGTGTCAGAGGACTGGGTGATCAGTCCTACCCTGCTCAATCACTTTTCCGTCGGGTTGACACGCCAGAATCAGTTGCTGGCCGCGCCGGAACAGGGTCAAAACTGGGGTGAAAAATTGGGACTGCGCGGAGTGAACAACGGCCCGTTCCCGGTCATCTTTACGGACCCCTTCACACCATGGGGGCAAAATCAGGATTTACTACGGACGATTTCCGCCACCTACCTTTTCTCCAATAGTCTGACTTGGGTGAAGGGGAAACATAACATCAAAGTCGGCGTGGACTTCCGGAAATTGCAGAACAATCTTTTGCAAGGCGCTTCCAGCGGATCGTTCACATTCAGCCGCAATGAGACGGCTTTCCCGTCGGCAGCGCTCCGGGGTACGACAGGCAATGCTTTTGCCAGTTTTCTCTTGGGTGAGGTGGACAATGGGAGCCTGCCCATCAACGATGTCACTCGTGGGATGCGGCTTACGTACTTTGCCGGTTATATCCAGGACGATTACAAACTGAGTCCGAAGCTCACGCTCAATCTTGGACTTCGTTGGGATCTTTTCACTCCGATGCGGGAGGTCAACAACGTCTATTCGATCATGGATCCCACTGTTCCGAATCCGGCCGCCAATGGCTATCCCGGCGCGCTTGTCTATGCCGGTACCGGTCCGGGACGTTCCGGGCGTCAAGATCTTACCGACGGTACTGCCTATAAGAACTTTGGTCCGCGACTTGGGCTCGCGTGGTCCGCTTCTAAACGGCTGGTGATTCGCACGGCGTATGGGATCAGCTACTACCCGACCGGCGCGCAGGGGGGAGGAAATGCCAAGCCGCCCGCCACCGGCTTTACGGCTAATCCGTCGTTCTTTTCGCAGGATCAAGGCCTGACGTCAGGGTTCAATTGGACCGGCGGCTTTCCGCAGAACTATTCGCGCCCGCCCTTCATTGATCCCGGCTTCGGCGTGATCCCTGGGACGGCGCCTGGTACGAATATGTGGATATCCAGCGCGAAATTGCCGAGCTACACGCAAGCTTTCAATTTCGGGACCCAGTGGCAACTACGGGCGAACTGGATGCTCGACGTCGGATGGGTGGGCCAAAAATCGACGCGCCTTTCGACCGGGGCCTACAACATCAACCAGGTCGACCCGGCATATCTCCGCTATGGCGACCTGTTGACGAGGCGGATCGACGACCCGGCGGTTATCGCGGCGGGCTTCACTCGTCCGTACGCCAGTTTCGAAGGCAGTCTGGCGCAGGCGTTGCGTCCGTTCCCACAGTATGGTGGTGTTGGCTATATCAACTCCGCCAACGTCGGAAACTCAACCTATCATTCCTTACAGGCAAAGATCGAGAAGCAGTACTCCAACGGCCTGTTCCTCCTCTCGTCCTATACGTGGGCGAAGTCACTGACCGACGCTTCATCCGCACTATCCGGATTCTTCTCGACCAGCGCCCGGGATCAGTACAATCGCAGCTTGGAAAAAGCGGTTGCACAGTATGACATTCCTCATCGCGCCGTCATGGCATTGAACTACGAACTGCCTATTGGTCCGGGAAAGAAAGTCCTGAATTCCAAGGGCGCGCTTGGGAAGGTAGTCGGCGGTTGGCAGGTAAATGGCATCCTTTCGTATCAATCGGGAGAGCCGATCGGCGTTGGCATCAACAATACGCTCCCGTTGTTCAACAGCCGGAATCTTCCTGACGTTGTGCCGGGCGTCAACCCCAATATGCCCCGAGACAATTTTGATCCGGCCAAGGACGTTTTGCTCAATATCAATGCATTCCGCGCACCTGGCCCATTCGCCTTCGGCAATGCGGGGTCGATTCTTCCGAATTCGCGGACCTTCCGCAACCTCAATGAAGATTTTGGCTTAATGAAAAGAACCGCCTTTGTGGAGCGAGTGATTTTGGAATTCCGTTTCGAACTATTCAATGCGTTCAATCGCGTACGATTTGGAGCGCCGGCGACGAATTTCAGCGATGCCTTTAACTTCGGGAAAGTCACATCGCAGGCGAATGGACCGAGAATTGGACAGTTTGGGGCTAAACTTACGTTTTGAATAGTGGGCAAGCCTATCCTGGCTTGCCCACCCCTACCGGGCGGCTTCCTTTACCTTGAGAACCTGGTCCGCATCAATATTGTCCAGTTGCTGGACGATTCCGCTGGGCCAGTGAATCTCCAGGCGCCGCGCCCGCCTTTCGGAACCGAGGCCAAAATGAACCCGCTTGTCACTGGAGGATTGGTAGCTGCCGGCGGTGGATACGATCGCGTACTGTTTGGCGCCGGACTCGGCGGTGAGAGTAAGGCGGGCCCCGATGCCGTCGCGGTTGCTCTTCGTCCCCACGGTGTCGATCATCAACCAGTGATTGCCGGAACCGCCTTGATTCTGCAGCAGCAGGCCGGGACCATTGTTACAATTGACCGCGATGTCGATTAGGCCGTCATTATTCCAATCTCCACAGGCAACGCCGCGAGCCGCTCTCAGAAGTTGAAACGACGCGCCGCTGCGTGACGAGACATCTTCGAATTTGCCGCGCACATTGCGCATTAAGAGGGGTTTCTGCAGATAGCGGATGGATGGCTGGGTGAGCTCTATGTTGTCCATCACATGGCCTTGCCCCACAAATATGTCGCGCCAACCGTCGTTGTCGTAGTCCAGGAACTTTGTTCCCCATCCCGCCGAGAGAGCGGTTATCGCCCCAACTCCCGCGGCGCCGCTCACATATTCAAACAGCCCCGCGTTCCCTCGGAACAGAGCGTAGCGCTGGTTGGAAAGAGCATTGATGAAGATGTCGGGCCAACCGTCATTGTCGAAATCTCCGAAATCTACTCCCATTCCGGCGAACGTTTTCCCATCGTCGTCATAGGCGATGCCGGACGGCAGGCCGATCTCTTCAAACGTGCCGTTGCGTTTGTTGCGAAATAGTTGCTGCGGAAACGAATCGTTTGCCACCAGAATGTCGGGCCAGCCATCCTTATCAAAGTCGTTTATCGCAATGCCGAGCCCCTTGCCGGGCGACTTGGCGAAACCGCACTTTTCTGTAACATCGGTGAAAGTTCCGTCGCCGTTGTTGTGGTAGACGATGTGCATGGCCGGTTTAAAATGATCCGGGTGGCAGTAGGAGCGGTATCCGGGTTTCTTTTCGCCGCAATATAAATTGAGCGGGTAGTCCCACCGCAGATATTGGGTGACGATCAGGTCGAGCCGGCCGTCGCGGTCGTAGTCCACCCAACAGGCGCTTGATGACCAACCTCCGCACTCCACGCCCGCATTGCGGGTAACATCGGTGAAGGTGCCGTCACCGTTGTTGTGGTACAGAATGTTGCGGCCGAAGTTCGTTACGTATAAGTCGGTGAACCCGTCGTTGTCATAGTCGCCGGCGGCGACGCCCATTCCATAGGAGTGGCCCATTAGCCCGGCGTCCTTGGTAACGTCGGTGAAAGTTCCGTCTCCGTTATTGTGATAGAGCCGATTCCAAAACTTGGGGTCGGACTTGTCGGCTTGTCCGCCGGGCCGCATGGGGCTGTTCAGCGCGGCTCCATTTACGAAGAAGAGATCCAGCCGTCCATCGTTATCGAAGTCGAACAGGGCGACGCCGCTGCCCATCGCCTCAATCAGATACTTTTCCGGCGTCGCACTGGATTGATGCAGGAAGTTCAACCCTGCTCGCGCCGTGATATCGAGAAATTGCGGGAGCGCCGCCGGCGCTGCGCTTGATAGTCCGCTTGCTACAGCACCGGTAAGAAAGGTTCGGCGAGTCATTTGTCTCGATGCACGACCCCTTCATTCTCCGTGGCCCCGCACAGGCCGTCAACCAGCGGCACAGGAAACTGATCGAGGAATGCCGGAGGCTCACCCTCGAATCAGTTGCCTGCGCCGCCTGTTCGCGGTTCTATTGCTCTTCGTAGACTTCGATACCTACGATGTCGTGCGACTCGACTCCCACATAAATAGTTCCGTCGTGGTCCACGATGGCCGCTTTCACGCCCCACTCCCTGTTGGGACGGATGGGCTGTGGCCAACTGGTAATAAGCGTTCCATTGTTGTTGTATTTCACGATGGCATTCCGGTTGTCTTTATCCCTGGCCATCATGTAGACATTGCCCCAGCGGTCCCCGTTGATGGCGTGGGCATGCGTAAAAATATCCTGACCAGGGACTGCAAACTCAAAGAGATACTTACCGTCTCCGGTGAACTTCTGCAACGAACCCCAGTAGTTGGAGACGAAGATGTCGCCGTTGGCATCGCTGGCCAAGCCATGCGGATCGTGGAATTCGCCAGGACCGCGGCCGTCTTTGCCCCAGTAGTGGAGTAATTTGCCTTTTTCGTCGAAAACCATGACGCGGCTGTTGTCGACATCCACGGCATACAGTTTGTTGTCCTTGCCGTACTCCAGAGCATGGACGCGCTTCATGTCGCCGGGTTCGCTCCCCTTCTTTCCATACATCCGGATGAACTTGCCGGCGGGGTCAAAGATCTGAATGCGGTAGTTGTCGGCGTCGGCGATGACTATATTGCCGTTCACATCTACTTTGACGTCCCGCGGCGCTTTGAATTGGGCATTATCCGTACCTGGGCCGGACCCGAATTCTCCAAGATATTGGCCTTGTCGGGAAAAGCGGTAGACGCGATTGTCGAGGGCATCGGTGATGATGAGATTGCGGTCCCGGTCAAAGGCGAAGCCGTGGGGATCCTTTACTTTGCCGGGGCCGGAGCCTCGCTCCCCGAATCTCTTCACAAAGGTATATCGCAGTGGCTCCTGGCCGATGATGACGGTCGCGAAGACATGGAATGGCCTTGGCTTGGCAATGACGCCATGGATGTGTACTTCGCGCGGTTTGGGCATCACGGCAGGCGCAGTGTAGACGCCGTCCCGCGTGATATGCCCATATTTGTTGTCTCCACCGACGGCGTCATTGACGGACCAGGTAACACCCTTGGCGGGGCGGCCATCGATCTCAATCTTGAACTGCTTGGATTTGCCCGGGTCGAGGTTGACGAGGGAGGGGGAGACCACTGGTCTCCCCGGTACTTGCGCGACGGCTAGCTGCGCCGCCAAAAGGCCCGCGGCGACCGGTAGGAACGAAGAAAAGCGTAGGCGTTGCATGGGTGCAAGTCTCCTTGAGCAGGCTATTCGCCGGCGCGTTCGAGCGCGGCCTTGATTCGAGCCACTTGAGCCGGGGAACTGACGGGCATGGGGGAACGGGGCTGGCCTCCCTGACGTCCGCGCATGGCCATGGCGGTCCGCACATTGGCCGGAAGGTTGTGCGCATCGATGGCGTTCCAAAGGTGCAGGAGGTTGTTGTGCAATTGCAGCGCGCGCGCCTGATTGCCGGATTGGACAGCCTCCCAGAGTTCGACACACCATTCGGGAACCGCAGTAAGAATGGCGGCCACGGCGCCAACGGAACCGATTTGGAACGAGGGGTAGAGCAGTGCATCGACGGCGGAAAGGATGCGGACGCGGTCGGCGATGCCGGCTTCCTGCGTGAGGATGAGCAGGTCGGCGAGTGCTTTCATGTCGCTTGCGCTCTGCTTGACGCCGATGACGCCATCCACCTCTTTGAGAATGCGAGTAAGGAGCGGGGGAAGAAGGTAGGACTGAGGCACTACGTTATAGATGATGACGGGCAGGCCGCTCTTCTCGGAGACAGTGGAAAAGAAGCGGAGCATGCTGTCATCGTCCGGGCGGAAGACGTAGTGAACCGGCGTGATCTGGAGGGCGGCGACGCCGAGGTCGGCGACGGCTTTGGCGCGTTCGATGGCAGCGCGAGTGCTATCGGCGATGATGCCGGTAATGACTGGGACGCGGCCCTTCACCTCCTCCACGGTCCATGCGGTGATGCGGCGGGTCTCTTCAGTAGTGAGGGTGTGGCCTTCGCCGGTGCTGCCGCAGACGGCGAGGCCATGGATTTTGGCGGATTCCACCATGTGGCGCACTTCGGCGCGATGCAGTTGTTCATCGATCCCGTCGTCATTGACGAAGGGAGTAACGAGAGGCGGAATGATGCCGTAGATAGATTGCATGTTCATAAAACTCTTTGCGAATGGTTGAGAATGGCTCGGCCGGCTGCAACGACTTGCTGGCCAAGTTCAGAAAGCAGAGTGTCCCCCAGACGAGCGCTGGGTCCGGAGATGCTGATGGCGGCGACGGTTCCGTGCAGCGGATCGGCGATGGGCGCGGCGACGCAGCAGACGCCGGGTTCGTTTTCCTGGAGGTCGAGAGCGAAGCCGCGGACACGGATCTGTTTCATCTCTCGTTCCACGTCGTGGAGGGATTGCAGGGTGGTCTTGGTGAAGCCGGGCAGGCCGGTTTGGGTGAGGATGCTGACGGTTTCGTCCCAGGGCAGGATGCTGAGCATGGCTTTGCCGAGGCTGGAAGAGTGCAGGGGCCAGCGGGTGCCAAGGTCTCCGCGGGTGTGGAGTTGTCGAGGGGACTCGACGGCGGCGACGATAAGAACCTGGTTGTTGGACAAGACGCCGAATTTGACGGTTTCGCCCGTTTGTTCCGCCAGACGGTTCATGACCGCCCGGGCGTGTGCGAGTACGCCGTTGCCGCGGGCGAAGGTGAGGCCGAGTTCCATGGCGCGGGGGCCAAGCCGGTAGAGCCTGCCTGTGTCGTCCTGCTGAACGAGGTCGAAATCTTTCAGGGTTTGGAGGAGGTTGTGCGCGGTGCTTTTGGGGATTTGCAGGAGGCGGGCGAGGTCCGAGAGCGCCCAGGCGGGGGTCTGCGGAGTGAAAGCTCCGAGAAGTTCCATGGCTTTGCGGACGGAGGCCACCTGGGCGGACCGCGAGGGCTTGGCATTCTCGTTCCGTCCTGCTGAACGAGATGATGTTGCATTCCGCACTTCCATTTGGCCTGAGTATATGCACAGCTGTTCAGCCTGTCAATATTCTGTCCGGACAGGCTGAACAAGGAGTGTGGGCGGCGCCAATGGTCGCCTACTTCTATTTCGTAGGAGGACGGACAGCGGCTCTCACGGGACGGTTTGTTTCCATGCGCAGATACCCGGCTGCGGCGCGGAGACTTACTTTTTCCTTTTTGTCGCCGATGAGGACGGCGACTTTGGGCTTAAGAAGGGAGAGGTTCTTGGTGGTGACAATGTGGATGGCTGCGGCGCGGACCGTCCAATCCTCGTCGGTGAAGGAAGAGGCGAGGAGTTCGTCACAGGTTTTCGTTCGTTCGTTGCAGACCATCATGAGGCTGACGGCACGGGCGCTGAAATCGGCGTCGGACAACATGCCGAGGAGTGCATTGTAGCCGGCCCCGATTCCGGGTACGGGGACGAAGCCGATCCCGCGTTGGACAACAAAAAAGAAGGCGCTCCGCGGGGTTTTGAGACGGCGCCAACTGTTCATCATTTCCTTTTTCACGAAGCCGCTCTTCGCCTTCTTCTCACCTTCGTAGATGGCTTCCAGGGATTCCACGCCGGCGGGGTCCTTGATGGAGAAGAGGGCCTTGGCGGCGGCAAAGGAGACTTCGGGTACTTCGTCGGCCAGGGCATTCTTGAGAAGTGCGATGCGGCTTTTGTCGTGAAGTTCGCCGAGCGTATCGATGGCGGCGACGCGGACCATGTAGTCCTTGTCGGTAAGCATGGCGTTCAGGAGGGCCGATGCCGGATCACGGGCGGGGACGAGGCTGAGCGCGAGAGCCGCCTCGCGACGTTCGTCGCCTTCCTTACTTTGAGCAGCCTCCGTGAGGGCTTTCCGGGCATCGTCAGCGGGCGAAGCCCACAGGCCAACGGTGAAGAACAACAGCCAGCATATGCGCATATCGACATCATCGCGCATTGGTAGAGGCGGGCGGCAGAGCATTTAGGAAAGCGCTCCGCCGCCCGCGTAAATCAGAAGCGGAGTTTCAACGCGAGTTGCAAGGAGCGAGGACCTCCCATTTGATAGAGCGAGTTGAGTCCGCCGAGTTGAGAGTTCATGGTGGAGTAGGCGAGACCGAAGCGGGCTGCTCCGGCGGACAGTTGGTTATAGATGGAGCCGAAGACAGGCCGGTTCAACACGTTAAAGGCCTCGGCGCGGAGTTGGAGGCGGAAGCGTTCCGCGAGGTGGAACTCCCGGCGGAGGGCCATATCCACCTGATTGGCGCCGAAGGCGCGGGCGAGATTGCGGCCGGCGTTGCCATGTGTTCCGGTGGGGGCGGCGGAGAAGGCGGCGTAGTTAATGGCGCGTCCGCCGGGGTAGGCGGTGTTATAGACATACATGGGCTGGCCGGTGAGGTTGGGCTGGTAACTGACCTGGATACCGAGGCTGGGGTCCAGTGCGGTAAGGCCAATGACGTCGATAGGGAGGCCGGACCTAGCGGTGACGCGGGTATCGAGGGACCAGCTGCGGATGGGGGCGATGCCGCGGCCAGGAATGTCGTAGGTGACGGCCGCCTGGAAGTTGTGACGGATGTCATAGTCTGAACTGGCGCGGAGGAGTTTGTTGGTCGTGAAGTTGTTGGTGGCGTCGTCGATGGTGTGTGCCCAGGTGTGGGAGAGCGAAGCCTGCAAACCGCGCGAGAGGCGGCGTTGAAATTGGATTTGGAGGGCGTGGTGGGAGGCGTTGGCTCCATTGACGGTATAGCCCATGCCCCAATTGATGAAGTTCGAGTTCACAGAGGCGAGACGATCGGCGTTCATTGTCCAGACGACGGGGAGTTGGCGAGAGACAGAGCCGATGTAGTTGAAGGTAAGGGATTGCATCTGGCCAAGTCCCTGTTCCATGGCCGCGCTCCACTGGGTGGTATAGGGGGATCGGAGATTTCGGTCGATGGCGTAGAGAGTGAAGTTGTAGGGAGTGCTGGTGTCTTCGGGCTGCAGGCGGGCGAATTGCGATTCGCTGGCAGGGAAGGCGGAGGTGCTGTTCAAGAAGCGCAGGGCACTGGCGCGTCCGACGCCGAAGTAGCCCATGGAGGCGGTGGAATTCGCGGTGTCATAGAAAAGGCCGCCGCCGAGACGGAGGACGGTATCAAAACCGGAGGGGCTCTGATGGACCTGGTAGGCGATGCCGAGGCGCGGAGCCACGTTGGCCCAGCGGGTGGCGAATAGGGAAGTTCCTTTCGGCGCGAGTTTGATGGCGGCAATGTTGGTTAACTGGTCCGCATTGTAGGGGAGGTTGCCGTTGGCGTCGGTGGGAGCTGGATTGACGTCCCAACGAACGCCGAAGGAGAGGGTGAGGCGGGGCCGAACGCGCCATTCGTCCTGCACGAAGGCGGAGAAATTCTGATAGACGGGCCTTACGTCTCCTGTGAAGCGTTCCAATGTAACGTTGCCGGGGGTGTTGTTCATGAGTTCGGCAAGAGAATTGAAAATACCAAACTGATACCACTGGGGGACGGCCTGACTGGTTGCGAGGCGGCGGTAGTCGACGCCGAATTTCAGACGGTGGGCTCCGAGGAAGGCACTGACGAAGTCAGTCAGGTTGTACTGCGTTTGCGCGTTGCGTTTGGAATTGAGGGCGTAACTGGGACGTATGCCCCACTGGAGGTAGATGTCGACCCAGTGCTGATCCGAATTGTTGTAGCCAGGAATCGCGCTGATCTGGAGGGGCGTTGCGCCGCCGAAGGTGTCCAGTTGGTGGAGTTGACCCTGGGCATTGCGGGTGTAGTTGAAGCGGGCATCGTTGTTGACGCGCGCGCTGAAGATCCTGGTTGCGCCGAAGGTGAGGCTGCGGGCGCTACCTTCCTGGAGGGTGTTGCGGGCGAGGTTGGCGGTGGACCGGAGGCGATTTTCGGAGGGGGCATCGCTGTAGCGTCCGAAGATCTTGAAGCCCGCAGACAGGGAATGATCAATGCGGACACCTGTGGAATCGAGAGTTCCAGGGTTGGACCAGGAACTGGTGTAGGAGGCCAGTCCATTGCCGGTTTCGGGACCATTGGGAAGGGGGAAGGCGTTCAGGAACATCCGAAGTCCGGCGGGTGCGGTGTTGCGGAGGGCGAGAGTGGGAACATCGGTGACAACGCCTGGCTGGGGGGCGCGAAGGCGAAGTCCTTCGTACGAGACGAAGAAAAAAGTACGGTCTCGGCCGTTGTAGAGGCGGGGAAGGAGAACTGGACCGCCGAGGACGCCGCCGAAGTTGTTCTGCCGTTGTTTAGGTTTGGCAGTGGCGGTGGCGTTACTAAACCAATTGTTGGCGTCCAGGACGTCGTTGCGGAAGTAGTGGAAGAGAGAACCGTGGAACTGGTTGGTTCCCGAACGGGTGGTAAAGGAGAATTGACCGCCGGGGAAGCGGCCGTATTCGGCGGAGTAGGTGGAAGTGACGGCACGGAATTCTTCGAGCGCGTCTACGGAGACGAGACTTTGGGTGGTGCCAAGGGCAGTTTCTCCGGGAGTGGCTCCGCCATAGCCCGCGCCCCAACCCGGGGTCGAAGGGTAGGCTCCCGTGTTGGCGCTGACGCCATCGACGACGAAGTAGTTGGATTCGGTACGTTGGCCATTCACGCTCATGGAGCCGCTTTGCCCCTGTCCACGGCTGGAGACGACGGCAGTGACGCCAGGTATGAGGGTGAGAAGGGATTGAAAGCTGCGGCCATTGAGCGGCATGTTTTCGACGAACTGGCGGTTGACTACCGTGCTGACGGACGCGTCCACCGTGTTCAGTTGAATACCATTTGCAGAAACGGAGACGGATTGGGAGGCTCCGGCGACGGGAAGAATGAAATCCCGTGTGAGTTTCGCGGCAACTTCGAGGTGGAGGCCATCAACGGAGGACTTCTCAAATCCGGGGGCCTCGGCAGACAGATCGTAGAGGCCGGGGCGCTGGGCAAAGAGAGTATACAGGCCTTCATCATTCGTTTTTACGGTGAATTTTTGATTGGTGGCGGCCTCTCGCATGGTGACGGAGGCTGCGCGGACCAAGGCTCCGGCCGGGTCCTTGACGAGGCCTGAAATTTGGGCCTGCTGGGCGAATGCGAGACAGGAGAAAGCGAAGACGAATGATACAGATCGGCAAGTCGGTAGCATGTGAAATTAAAATGCTAGCAAAAAATCATTGTAGTTGTGCAACTTACTTGCATGTGTGATGTTTTGCGGTGCGGGGCGCAATTTTGCCGATTTTGCCGCGAATTCTATTTCGATTCACACTCCCGCCGCCTTCGCCGATAGGAATCTGGTGTTTAGTTGCCTCGGCCGGGTCCATACGCCACAAATCCTCAGTTTTGTTTGGATTGCCTGTGTGGCCGCTGGTCTGCATGAGGCAGCGCGCTACTCCTTTACACCAGCCAGGGCGGTGGGGGCGCCGCCGCAGGTTCAACCAGCGGGCGAAATGCCGCGGGTGATTGTTGCTCTGCATCCCCGTTGCACCTGTAGCCGGGCTACGGTAGAAGAGTTGGGCCGTTCGCTTGCCCGCGCCGGGACCGCTGTGCGCCTAGAAGTTCTTCTTTATCAACCGGATGAGACGAGCTCTACCTGGGCGGAAGGCTCGTTGGCGAAGCGAGTTGGCCGGTTGCCGGGCGTCCGGATACGGCCCGATCCGGGCGGCAGGGAGGCACGGAAACTGGGGATGCCGACGTCAGGGCATGTGCTTGTGTACGGCGCAGAGGGCGGCTTGCGATTTAGCGGCGGCGTAACGGGCGCACGGGGGCATGAAGGCCCAAACGCGGGGGCCGCTTCCTTTCTGGCTGCCTTGCAGGCACGGCCAATACAAGCAGCACGTACTCCCGTCTTTGGTTGCGGGATTCAGGAACTACCGGAGACCGTAGAATGAGAATGCGTTTGTGACGAACGTAACGCCTACCAAGGCGAATTGGAAAGACGACTACTTGCCGCCGCCCGGCCGGGCCGGTGACTTTTTTAGGCAAACGCTGGAGGGCCTGCAGCGGAGAGTCGGCAACCTCTTTTTCCACCTCTTGCTCATCCAGTATGCGGCGGCGGTCCTGGTATCTCTTGTGACAGCTCCGCTGGCATGGGAAGCTTCGCGAAGCAACATTCATTTCCATGTCTGGTTTGCGGTGTTTTTCGGCGGATTGACGACCAGCCTGCCGGTATATCTGATTCGAACCCGGCCGACGGCGACATTGACGCGGCACGTGGTAGCGGCTGGACAAATGCTAATGGGAGCGTTGCTAATCCACATTACTGGCGGGCGGATCGAGACGCATTTTCACGTGTTCGGGTCGCTGGCATTCTTAGCGTTCTATCGCGATATACCCGTGCTGGGAACAGCTACGCTCATCGTTGTCATGGATCATTGGTGGCGGGGCGTGCTCGCTCCTCAGTCCATCTACGGAATCTCCACGCCGGATGCCTGGCGATTCATTGAACATGCCTTCTGGGTGGTGTTCGAAAACATTTTCCTTATGCTTTCCTGCTGGCAGAGCCGGCGACAGATTTCCGTCCTCGCCAAGCAGCAAGCGCAATTGGAAAAGGTCAACGAAACGATCGAGGACGCGGTGCGGACCCGGACGAGGGAACTGTCGGAGCGGTCGGAGGAACTGGCGGCGGCGCGGGATGCGGCGATGGAATCGACACGGCTGAAGAGTCAGTTTCTGGCCAACGTGAGCCACGAGATCCGTACGCCGATGAACGGTGTGATGGGCATGACCAGCCTGTTGCTGGAAACGGAGTTAAACGCGGAGCAGCGAACGTTCGCGACAACGGTCCAACGGTCCGCGGAGGGGTTGTTGACAATCATCAATGACATCCTGGACCTGTCAAAGATCGAGGCCGGGAAACTGGCGCTGGAGCGGGTTACCTTTCTGGTAAGCAGTGAGGTCGAGGACGTCGTTTCCTTGTTGGCGGAGCGGGCTGCGAGGAAAAACCTGGAGTTTGTCTGTGAAATCGAGAAGGGTGTTCCGTTGGAAGTGAACGGCGACGCGGGTCGGCTGCGGCAGATTCTGATGAATTTGGTGGGGAACGCCATCAAGTTCACCGAAAACGGTGAGGTCAGCCTGCGCGTACGCACGGCGGAGCGGAACGGAAAAACAGCTACGCTGCGTTTCGAGGTGCGAGACACCGGGATAGGCATTCCGGAGGGGGCGCGCCAGCGATTATTCGAGACCTTTGTCCAAGTGGATGGTTCCACGACGCGGCGCCATGAGGGGACGGGCCTGGGGCTCGCGATCTGCAAGCAACTGGTGGAACTGATGGGCGGGAGGATTGGGTTCGAATCGGTGGCGGGGGAGGGCTCGACATTCTGGTTTGAGATGCCGATGGAGGTGATTGTCGATGTGGCGGAAGGCAACTCCTACAGGAAGGATGCGTTGCAGGGACTGCGGATTCTGATCGTCGATGACAATGAGACCAACCGCCGGGTACTGCGGAAGACGGTGAGCGTGTGGGGCGCGGCCGCGGTGGAGGCGGCTGATGGACGGAATGCGCTGGCTGTGTTGGAGAATGCCCGGAGCCGCGGAGAACGTTTCGATCTAATATTCCTTGATTTTCAGATGCCGGAGATGGACGGCGTCCAGTTGGCGCGGGCGATCCATGCGAGGCCAGCGCTGGCGGGAACTCCGCTTGTGATGTTGACTTCTTTAGGGCAGCAATCCATCTGTAAATCCTTGGAGGAGGTGGGAATTGTTGCCTGTCTGGTGAAGCCCGTCCGCAGGGAACATCTATTCCTGACGGTGGCGCGGGTCTGTGGTCGGCCCGTTATGACGGAGGTTGCACCACCGCCGGTTGCCCCGGCCGGGATCGAAACGCCGACGCGGGAGTTGTCCATTCTTGTCGCTGAAGACAATGCGGTGAATCTATTAGTACTGACGCGGATGCTGGACAGGTTGGGGCACAAGTATGCTTCCGTTTCCGATGGCGGGGCGGCCGTGGAGGCGGTGCGAATGGGACAGTACGATATCGTACTTATGGACTGTCAGATGCCGACGGTGGACGGTTTTGAGGCAACGCAGCGGATCCGGGCGTTGGCGGGACCAGCGGGGCAGGTGCCGATAATTGCCATTACCGCAAACGCAATGAGCGGTGACCGGGAGCGGTGTTTGCAGGCGGGCATGTCCGGCTATGTATCGAAGCCGGTGCGGTTGGACGAGTTGGCGGCGGCGCTACGGGAACGCTGTGGCGATGTGGAGGAATCGTCCCCGGCAAAGAGCTCCGCGGCATAGACGCAATATTCACCGAACTGTTCCTCTATTGTCGTACCCGGTTGTTAACCTGCGCGGCATGCGATTGCTGGTTTTACTTTGGGGAATTTCCCTTGGCTTGCTGGCGCAGACGGCGCAAGTGAGCGGACGCGTAACGGATTCCGCGGGACACGCCGTGCCCGCGGCAACGGTGGCGGTGACGAACGAGGCGACACAGGTGCGCCGGAACGTCTTGAGCAACGAAGAAGGATTGTATACGGCGCCGGCCCTGACGCCCGGACCCTATACGATTCGCGTGACGAAGGAAGGATTTAAGGCGCTGGAGCGCCGGGGGGTTGTGCTGACCGTGGACACGCGGAGCCGCGTAGATGCGCAACTGGAAGTGGGTGGAGTAACGGAGTCCGTGAATGTGACGGAAAACGTGGGCGTTCTGCAGGTGGAATCGCCTGAGATCTCCACGACGATTACACAGGAACAGGTACAGAACTTGCCTCTGGTGCAGATGGGGCGAGTGCGAGTGGCTTCGGCGTTCATCTATCTCACGGCCGGCGTGCAGGGCAACGTGCGTATCGACGGGGCTGATAACCTGGCGGCCTCGAACCAGATCCGGGTGCATGGGAGCGGCACATTTCAACACGAATTTTGTGTGGATGGACTACCGGCGGGGCAGATGGGGCAGATCGGGAACTTCAATGAAAGCGCACCGCCGGTGGAGGCGATGCGGGAATTCAAACTGCAAACGGCGCAGTTGGCGGCGGAGTTCGGGCATACGGGACAAGCTGTGGTCAGCTTCGCGTTGAAGAGCGGCACGAACCAGTTCCACGGATCCGCATTCGAATATTTCCGGAATGACAAATTGGACGCCCGCAGTTGGTTTGCTGGGGAGCGGGCAATCACAAGACAGAACGAGTTCGGCGCGACGGTGGGTGGGCCGGTGTGGATGCCAAAGCTCTATAACGGCAAGGACAAGACCTTCTTCTTTTTCTCGTGGACCTCTTCGCGGCGGCGTGGACTGGATAATTTCAACCGCGTACAGACGCCGACATTATTGAATCAGCAAGGCGACTTCTCCGATTGGCGAGGCGCGAACGGAAATCTAATCCCGGTATACGATCCGGCTACGACGCGTCCGAACGAAAACGGCGGTTCCACGCGCGACATTTTTCCTGGCAACCGAATCCCGGCGAATCGCATCGATCCGGTAGCGGCGAAGATCGCGGCGCTCTTTCCAGCGCCCAATGCGGCGGGTTCTTTGAATCTGGGCGCCTTCATTGGCGAGAAGCAGTTGGATCCAGATATTTTCACGACTCGCTTTGATCATTCTCTGCACGCCAATCACAAGATTTTCTATTCGTTCAACTCGACTAATGTGCCACGTTTCCGGATCGACAATCCGCTGCCCGATCCGTTGACGTCCGGAATCCTGCAGAATATCTCGAGCAAGATGCACCGGTTGGGTTATGACGCGATTCTCCGGCCGAATCTTTTAAATAGCCTGATTTTGGGTGTAAACCGCTTCCGCAATCCCGTAGACCCGGTTACGGCGGAGCGCGGTTGGCCGTCGAAATTGGGTTTGAACGGCGTTACGGGCGATCGTTTTCCCGTTTTGAGTTTCGGCGACGGATATGTCGGAGCGGCGAGCGGCGGCATCACGGACAACAAGGACGACGTCTACATGGTGAAAAACACAATGTCGTGGACGCGCGGGCGGAGCAATTGGAAGTTTGGCGGGGAATACCGATGGAATCATCTGCACAACCGGACATTGACCAATACGCAGGGGGCGCTGACGTTCTCCAATCTGGCGACGGCTCTGCCGGGCGCCCCATCGGGCACAGGCAATTCGTTTGCCAGTTTCCTGCTGGGCGAAGTGTCTTCCGGGAACGTTCGCTACCCACAAAATGTAGGTATACGGCGCACATATACCGGGTTTTTTGTGCAAAATGACTTCAAGTTGAGCCAGCGCCTGACGCTCAACGGCGGACTACGGTGGGAATTCATGGGCGCTCCGTTTGAACAACAGGATCGGTATAGCGTTGTTGACCTGGGCTTGGCCAATCCGGGTGCGGGAGGGCGGCCGGGCGCATTGCGTTTTGCAGGGCAGGGTAGCGGTCGAACTGGAACGCGCAGGCTCATCGACCCGGACCTCTCCGCTTTCGGCCCTCGGCTGGGTTTTGCCTATGCGTTGTCAAAGAAGACGGTCCTGCGTGGTGGATATGGGCTCTACTACGCTGACAACTATCTGACGATATCAAGCGCCGGTTTCAATATTGAAGGCACATTCCAGACGTTGGACAACGGCATCACGCCGGCATTCCGGTTGCGGGACGGCTTTCCGCAGAGTTTTCCGAAAGAACCGCGCATCGATCCGGCGTTGTTGAACAACCAAGCGGCGTCCTATCTGGAACAGTCCAGCGGCGCGTTGCCCCGTACCCAGTCTTGGAGTTTTGGCATGCAGCACGATCTGGGCCGGGATCTAGTAATTGAATTGAACTATGTCGGCAACCATTCGACGCGGCAGGTGGCGCCGGAGCTTTCCAATATCAATCAGGTAGACCCGCGCTATCTTTCGCTGGGGCAGTTGCTGACGCGCAACATCAACGCAACGGAGGCGCGCGCGGCGAATATTCCGATTCCCTGGGCTGGGTTTAATGGCTCTGTGGCGCAGGCGTTGCGGGCATTTCCGCAGTTTTTGACTTTGACGTCGCAGCAGGCCAAGATCGGTGCGGCATCGTACCACGGCGGAGAGTTCAAGCTTCGAAAGCGGTTTGCATCCGGGTTTGCGTTTGAGACGAATTACACCTGGTCCAAGGCATTGGGCCTCAATGCGCCAGGTTACCAGGGGTTTGGCGGCTTGGACAACATGCTGCAAGATCATTACAACCTGCGGTCGGAGCGGTCTCTTCTCTCTTATGACGTTCCCCATGTGTTCGTCGCCAGCTATCTCTATACGCTGCCGTTCGGCAAGCAGAACGGCTGGCGGAAGGCAATGTTGGGCGACTGGACCATTTCCGGCATTCATCGCTACCAGAGCGGATTTCCTCTACAACTTTCCATGAACAACCTGCTGCCGATCTTCAACCGGGTATTGCGGCCGGATTTGGTGGCAGGGGAGAATCCTGCGTCCGGTATCTCCGGCGCGGATTTTGATCCGGGAAAGAATGACCG
>DASTML010000012.1:0-76334 GCA_035714175.1 Bryobacteraceae bacterium
AACAACCCATTCGGCCCCGCCAAATCTTCCTGTGTCTTTATCCCCTTCAACAGCTCGTCCAGTACCTCTGGTTTGATCTCCATCGTTTCTCCTCTCTCATTCTCGGAGAATCGCGTTTACACAAACTTTTTTACACCCTCGCCGATATTGATGGACTACTAAGGTGCCTCCCGCATTTCCTCACGGATTGGGATCAACTCTCGGAGTTCAGGTTGTGAAATGGTCGATACGCCAGCCTGCTCGGGGATGAATTTGCCTCTCATTGTGTTCGACCACCTGATTCCGCTTCATACCGCTCCCGCAAGAGGACATGGAAGCTCGTGTTCGCTGGCAGTGTGACAACAATGTTCTGCTGGCAGGCTAATCGCGGGACTTCTGCTCTTCCGCTGCTGCTACACGGGATGCAATCCGCTCGCTCAACAGAACAGAAAACTGTCGAGGCACCGCTGAGTCCTCGACCGCCCACGGCGAAAGCGGCAGTCGCAGTATTCCGAGAGAATACTCTCCGGCCGGTTAGCTGCTAGCGCGGCATTACCAACGATATAAACACGACAGGGAGAGCCGGACGAGTCCCGCTGACTGGCCCGTCCGGCACTCGTCTCTCTATTCGTTCGCCACGATAATGTTCAACCCGGCGGCGGTTAGCTTGGGGGCGATGGTGACGTTGCCGCTGTAATCAAAGACAGCGACGCCGAGGGAGTGGAGCCCGTTGGTCAACAGCCGGGTGTCGAACGTCGCTTCAAAGCCGATGAATGGACAAGGTTCGACGTCCGGCAGCGTAGAACAGGCCTCGTCGCGGCGGAGGCCGTAACGGACTGCCGGGTTAGAGCGGGTTGCTCCGTCCACCAGCAGGTTGATGCCCAGAATTCCATCATCCGGGTTCGGCGACCAGGCGTATCCACTGACCGTGATGGTCCCGGAGACGCGCTGCATGTTGGCTGGTTCGCTAAAGACGACTTTGGGAGCCGGAATGGGCGGGGCCTGGAGCTTGAAAGAGATCGGTGCGGCAGGCTGGAGCGTGACGCGGCCGTTATCTTCGGTGATGCGCAATTGGATGCGGTGATCGCCGTTGGGAAGCGCCGGCGAGGCGGAGTTGGGCACCAGCGCCAACCAGCCAATGCCTGGACAGTTGAGGGCTCCCATGGCGGCGTCGCTGCAGATATCCGTGCGGGGCAGTCCGTACGTGGCTCGGCCGTAGGCGACACCGTCCACCAGTATGTCGACTGCTGCAATTCTGGAAACCCTGCTGAAGGCGTAGCCTCGCACGATGTCGATGTATTCGAGGACATCGCCTTCCTTGATGGATTCGATGGCTCCGACCGGCAACGCTCCGGACGCCTCGGCCACCCGGAAGGAGAGCGGCGATTCTGGGTAATCCACGAAGCCGCCCTTGGCGTTGACAGCGCGGAGTTGGAGGGTATGGGGGCCGGGCGTAAGGCCGAGGCCGTTTACGTCGAATGTCCGGCTGAAACCGACAAATGGGCAGCCGGGGAGCGGTTCGGCGGCGCACACGTCGGGACGGGACTGGTTTAGCGTGGCGTTGCCCCGATACACGCCGTCGATGAGGACGCTGACCGCGGTCATGGGCAATTTCTCATCGGAAACAATGCCGCGCACGGTGAGGAGGCCGGTAGCGGTGCTATCCGGTTCCGGCGATTCGAGGCGCAGCCTGGGGAGCGACGAGGGATCGAAGGGCGGGAAGAATTGGAAACCATACGCATTGTTGAACGTCGCGCGGCCGTAGGTAACTCCAATTTGCGATGTTCCATTGCCAATTCCGCGAGAGAGCCCAACGACCGGGCTTGTGGCGGTGCAGCCGGATATCGGCGTGACGTTGATCAGGTTCTGGTTGCCGGCGCCGTAGTGGAGCTTGATCTCGCCATTTTCATAGAGAGTGACGGCGAAGTTTACGGGTTCCGGGGCTGGCGTGATGGGCGGCGCCACAGAGGCCGGGATGGTTTCTCCCGCCCACCGTATTGTGTAGGAGTTGGGACCGCGGCTGATATAGACGTTCTCACCGGTCTGTGCCGTTCCATTTGTGCGCATCCACATCGCCATGGGGAAAATACCGGTGACTTTAGAGAGTTCATACTCATCGATACAGGAAGGGGTGAGCGCGGCGCCGAACTGTATATAGCCTTCGGCGTAGATACGCGCTTCCCGGTATTTCTTTCCATAGAACGGAAAATCGAAGGGCAGCGTGAGGCGGAGGAAGGTAGAGCCGGGAGAAACGCGGAAGCCGGTGGCGGTTTCGTTGGGGAAAGCGAGCGGGGCAGGGGCCGTCGTTGCGAGCGCATAGTTATTGGACGTGAGGACGGTTTTCACGATCTGACGGAGACCGCCTTCGGCCGTATTGGCATCGTTGTAGTAAACGCTAATGTAGTCGCCGCGCATGAGAGAAAGCGCATTGTTGTACCTGACGGCGGGACCAGCCGACGTCGTTTGGATGCCTCCGGTGTATGCCAGGCCGCCTTCACGGCGGAGGATCACCTTTTCCAAGTCGCCGGAACTGGCGGTGACATCGACGGCAATGGTCTCGGTCGCCGCATTGCCGTCGTAGATAGTGATCCGGAGCGGTTCGCCGGTATATGGCGTCTCCGGATGCAGGCTGATCTGCCCTGTATTCGAGGGCTTTTCCGAGGAACTGCTGACCTGGATGGTTTCCGAACCGGGGCTGTAGGCGAGCACACCTAGTCCGCGGCGGGCGAAGGCGTCCCAGAGTTGGGCCTGGCTCTCGCCTTTATAGTCGGTTCGTTCGGCGAGGAGAATGGCGTCGCGGAGATCGACCATGGAGGGGGCGGGCGGGGAGAGCTTCAGCCCGTCGATGAGGATGCGGCGCATGCGGCGGCGGCCTTCGGTTTCGCCGAATTGACGGATGAGGTTGGCGCGTACGTCCCAGAGGGCCTGGGTCCAGATGACGCCGTCTTCATGGATCTCAGGGTAGACGTAGGTGTGGCCGAGGTCGGCGTAGGTGAGCGGGTTGACTTCCAGATTGGTGGTGACAGGCCGATTGCGGAGACCAGTACCGAAGCCGCGGGTCCAGTATTCCGCGAGCGGATAGACGCCATCGACGGGGGAACCTTCGGGGACGAGGAATTCGAGGGACCAAAAGTCCGACATGCCTTCGTTCATGGCGGCGCCCTGGTAGCCGAAGTTGATGGTGGGAACGAGGCGGAAGGTGACGCCGTGCGCGTATTCGTGGAGGATGACGTCGGCGGCGTAGGAGCCGTCCGCCCAGGCATTCTCAAACGAAGTGAGGTACATGGCGATCATGGATTGGGCGCCGTCGCCGTACTGGCTGGGAAGGAAGAAGGCATTGTTGATGGCAGCGGAGCCGGTGAGCGCCTGCGTGCCGTACTGGGAGTAGGCGAGCATGGGGTCGCCGCCGAGGCCGTTGTTGGTGAAGTTGCGCGCCTGGAAGTTGCCGGCGGCTTCGTCGAAGCCTATCTCGTCGAAAAGGTCGTGGGCGCGGTTGACCCAGTAAAAGAGATTGGTGGTGGCGGCGTCGCCGTAAGCGGTGGGCGTGGCGGCTTCCGGCCCGAGAAGGAGGGGGAATTGGAAATCGCGCGTGGCGGACTTGGCCGTGAGCGGCGCGGCGAGAAAGCGCGTGCCGGCGGGATTGAGTCCGGTGATGGTATTGTTGCCGGCAGTTTCCGTGCCGGAAACCCAGTTGTGGAATGAGACGGTGGAGCGGGGCACGTAGGGGGGCTCCGTGGTGCTGGCGACGCCAAAGGCGGCCGGGGGCTGCGGGCTGATGCCGGTGAAGACGGCGCCCTGGGCGGTGGCCTGGAACATGGTGAGCGGTTGCTTGGCGAGGAGGGCTTCGCCGCCGGCATCGACGACCGTGTCAAAGCTGGTGACGCCATCCGCATCGGTAACGGTGAAGTTCCAGGCGGGCTGGAGGACGCCGCGCACGGGATACCAGACGGCCTGGCCGGTGACCTCGGCGGTACCGGCGACGAAGCGGGCGGCGCCGCGGGAAGTCATGCCGGCGCGCGCAACCCCAGATTCGGCGGCGAGAATACGGTTCACCGAGGAGTAGGCGGACTGGGCGGCGCGCTGCAGGCGGGCTCCGTTGGGCGGGGCGGCGGAAGGGGCGGCAAAAAGTTGACCGCCGGCGTTGATGACGCGGCCGTCCCGGTCCACGTTGACGCGCCATTCGGCGCCATGAATTTCCAGACCCTGGAAACGTTGACGGTAGACGAGATGCGTTACGCCGTTATGGGCGGTTTTATATTCATTCGCCAGATAGATGCCGGGCGCGTCGGACAGGGTGGCGGTGTAGGCTTCCGCAATTTCCCGGGGGGCGCGTGCGCTGGGGCCTGTAAGTTCGCCATCCCGGCTAAATGCGTGACGCGGGATGGGCGCGGCCCATGCGAACACCAGAGTAAGTAAAAGCACCGTGGTCCATCGGCACAGCTTCATAGTAAGTACAGTCTCCTTGCGGCTCGGATCTATTCAGGATAGCGATGTTATCGTCTGCGCGGGGATTGCGATTGTGTTAGAACGGACGTGATGAAACCGCTGCCTTTGCTTCTGATTGCCGCCGCCTGCCTGTGGGCGGAGGAACTACCCATTGTCGATACGGTGGAATTCCAGCCGCTGGCCGCACAGACGGCGCGGGTATTGCAGGCGCTGGAAGTTGTCGGCGAACCGATGCCGGCGGCCGATGCCGCGGCGCTGCAGAAACTACTGGCCGCTCCGAACGGCGGAAAGACGCAGGCGGCGGAAATACAAAAGATTCTGGATCGCCATGTGTTGGTGGGGATCGAAATCAATCCGGAGAGCCGCGTGAAGGTGCAGCAGGGCGCGGCGGCGGCGAAGTTGACGGAGCAGGGTTGGCGGACATTCCTGGTGAAGGTGGCGAAT
Source organism: Bryobacteraceae bacterium (assembly GCA_035714175.1). Lineage (GTDB taxonomy): Bacteria > Acidobacteriota > Terriglobia > Bryobacterales > Bryobacteraceae. The sequence continues at coordinate 4,870 of DASTML010000012.1, forward strand.
CAGGCCGGAATTACGGCGGTTTTGGCAGTGGACAGCCCGAACTCGGGACAACTGGCCAATACGCCGGCGGGCGCGGTGAATAGGCGGTGGATCGACCATACGATGTTCAACAAGCAGCCGATGAAGCCGCATCTTTCCGGGCTGGAGGTGGAGTACCGGATCCTGCAGTTGTTCTCCAAGGACGCCGGAAAGCGGGAGGCGAAACTGATCTTCGACGTGGGGCAGGGAACGCAGGACCTGGGTTTCCGGTCCGAAGTGGACATTCTATTCACCGCGGCTCCGGCGGCCAAGGTTGTTTTCCGCGTGAAAGATACGGACGGCAAGCCGACGACGGCCGGTTTTCTGATTCGTGATGAGCGGCGGCGAGTGTATCCGCCGCAGACCAAACGGCTGAACGGAGATTTCTTTTTTCATCCGCAGGTTTACCGGGCCGACGGGGAGTTCGTCATGCTGCCGCCGGGCACTTACATGATTACTTACGGCCGCGGTCCGGAATACCGGGAAGGAACGCGGACGCTGCAAGTGACTGGCGCGGAGGCCAAGGAATTTGCGGTGCAGTTAGAGCGGTGGATCGATCCGGCGAAGATGGGTTGGTATTCGGGGGATCACCACATACACGCGGCGGGGTGCGCGCACTATGAACGGCCGACCGAGGGCGTTTATCCGCAGGATATGATGCGGCACGTACTGGGAGAAGACCTGAAAGTCGGCAGCGTGTTGACCTGGGGGCCGGGCTGGTATTTCCAGAAGACGTTTTTTGAGGGCAAGGACAACGCGGTATCGACGCTCGACAACCGCATCCGGTATGACGTGGAGGTTTCGGGACATCCATCGAGCCACACGGGCCATATCGTGCTGCTGGGTTTGAAGGAGCAGGATTACCCGGGGACGTCGCGAATCGAAGACTGGCCGACGTGGGGGCTGCCGATCATGCGGTGGGCCAAAGGCCAAGGCGCGGTCACCGGGTATGCGCATTCCGGTTGGGGGTTGCAAATTCAGGATACGAAGCTGCCGTCGAAGGAGTTGCCGCCGTTTGACGGCATCGGGGCCAACGAGTATGTGGTGACAGTGACGCAGGGGTTGACGGATTTCATTTCTACGGTGGATACGCCGTATAACTGGGAACTCAATATCTGGTATCACACGCTCAATAGCGGTTATCGGGCGCGCATCTCCGGCGAGACTGATTTTCCGTGCATTTATGGGGAGAAAGTGGGGCTGGGCCGGAGCTATGTGCGGCAACCCAAGCTGGACTATACCGACTGGGTACACGGCATACGGGACGGGCGGAACTATGTTTCCGACGGCAAAAGCCACCTGATCGATTTCCGGGTGAACGATGTGGAGATGGGTACGGGCGATTCCACGCTGAAGCTGGCCGAAGCGGGCACGGTGCGCGTAACGGCGAAGGTAGCGGCGTTACTGCCGGTGCAGCCGGACGATGCGCTGCGCAACCGGCGTCCGGACCAGAAGCCGTATTGGGACCTGGAGCGCGCGCGCATGGGCAGCGGGCGGACCGTGCCGCTGGAATTATTGGTGAATGGGCAGCCGGTGGCGAAACAGGACATTTCCGCGGACGGGAAGATGCGGGACGTACAGTTTGACGTGAAGATCGACAAGAGCGCCTGGGTAGCGTTGCGGATATTGCCCTCCTCGCACACGAATCCGGTGTGGGTGACGGTGAAGGATCAGCCGATTCGCGTGAAAGAGAGCATCGAATGGTGCCTGGCGGCCGTGCAGCGTTGTTACGACCAAAAGGCCGGGCGCATCCGGCTGGCCGAACGCGGCGCGATGAAGCAGGCTTACGACGATGCGAAGGCCGTGTATCAGAAGTTATTACGGGAGGCGAACTAACAGAGCGGCGTTGGCCTGGGCTTCAACGCAAGGCCCAGGCAGAGGTTGCAGAAGATCAGGGGCAGGAACGGAAGCGGGAACGTGGACTTCTTTTCCACGGTGAAGTAGGGGTTCAGTTCCTCGTAGATTTCGTGAGGCAGGTTGATGTGTTCGCGTTTGTAAAACCAGGAGTAATCGCCGCCAAACTTCTTCTTGTACTCCCGTTCGGCCGAGATCTTGCGGGCCACGGTGTAGGCGAGCGAACCTTCGGTGGGAATGACGATGAGAAGTTGGCCGCGCTCCTTGTTTAACAGCCGGTAGGCCTCACGGACGGCGCCGGGGAGGTTGGGCAGATGCTCGAGGACGTGGACGGCAATGACGCGGTCCATGGAGCCTGAAGGGAAGTCCATTTCGCGCTGGCAGTCGCCGACGGTGACTTGGATGCGCGGAAAGTTCTTGCGGATTTCGGCTGCCATGTTGTCGCGCAACTCGAGTGCGTGGTAGTTCTTTTCCTGCTCGGGCGTGAGTTTCTCGTAGCGGATATGTTCGCCGAGCCCCGCGCCGATTTCGAGCGTCGAGACGAAACCGGGCCGGGAATGGAGGACGGGAAAGTTGTGATTGAAACCCTCGACAACGCCATACCAGGCTCCAGGCAGACGGTCATGCCAATGCTTCATGAACTCGTCGCTGATGCGAGATTGTTCGGGCGTCAGCGGAGGGAGCACTTTCGGCCACTTGGCAGCGGAGGGCATCGCCCACAATTATATCCGGAGTGGCCAATTTGGCTGAATCGCGCGAGCCCGTTACAATGAGGGAAAGCATGTCGTTGCCGTTTACGCTGCCTCCGGTGCCGGCCAGTTCCGCGAGCCCTCGCTGGACCGGTCGTGGTTTTCAGGTGGGGCACCGCGTGGAGCCTGTACTGACATACACTGTGACGGAGTCGGGTTGGACTGACGGGCTCACCCATTTCCACGAATCGCTGGCGGGCGACCGGCACTATATCGATATTGCGTCGCGGGGCAATTCGCTGTCGCGACTCAAAAAATGGGTGACGGCTGAGCGTCCGGTGATTATGGATATCGGCTGTAGCTCCGGGTTTCTGCTGCGTGACATACGGAAGGCGTTTCCGCACGCAGATGTCGTGGGCGCGGATTATGTGCCGGCGCCGCTGTTCAAGCTGGCGCAAATGTATCCGGAATGGCCTTTGATTCAGTTTGACCTGACAACCAGCCCGATGCCGGATGAATGCCTGGACGCCGCCTCACTGGCCAATGTCCTGGAGCATATCGAAGACGACGCGAAGGCTATGGCACAGGTGTACCGGATGCTTCGTCCCGGCGGCGTAGCGGTGATCGAAGTGCCCGCGGGGCCTCACTTATTCGACGTTTACGATAAACAACTGCTGCACTTTCGCCGCTATCACCGGAAGGCGTTGCGCGAACTTCTGGCAGGCGCGGGATTCGAAGTGCATGACGAATCGCACATTGGATTTTTCCTGTATCCGGCGTTCGCCGCGGTGAAGAAGCGGAACAAACGATACCTGTCGCTGCCGGACGAAGAGCAGTTGCAAGTTGTGGAAAGCAGCATCAATATCGCGCGCGGCAATCCGCTCATGGACATGGTGATGTCGGTGGAAGAGGCCCTTCGATACAAGGTCCCCTTCCCATTCGGTATCCGATGCGTGGCGGTGGGCCGGAAGCCTGCTATTTGAGAGACTTCAAATAGGCCAGCACGGCTTCGGCGTGTTCGGCGGAGAACTTGTACATCGGCATGGGCGGGCCGGCGGGTTTGCCGGAAGGGGTGAGGCCGGTCTGCAGATACTTAATCAGCGCGCCTTCGCCCCATTTGGTCCACAACTTACCGCTGGGGGTGAGATCGGGCGAGGATTTATGCCAGCCGGGAGGCGGCGTGCCGAGAGGCTGGATGTCCATGATGGCGCCCTTCATCCATTTCGATTTATCCAATTCGCCGTTTGCGGTCTTCGGAGTGTGGCAACCGGCGCACTGGCCGATATTTTCTACCAGGTACCGGCCCAAGTCGATCTGTTTTTTATCTTGCGCGAAGGCCGTGGCGGCCAGCGCGAACCATGCCAGTGCGGTGCGGAATCGCATATCCGTCAGGTTACTCCGACCGCAGGGATTCCAGCAATGGCGAGCGCACGGCGATTACGGTGGCGACGGCCGTGGCAAGCAGACCCACTGTGGCCACGAGAACCAGCAGCATGCCGAGCGAAGCGACAGGCACGGTGTGCGCCCGGAACGCTAACGCGGGGCTAACGGCCAACAGCGCGCAGAGCGTGCCAATAAAAAGTCCGGCCAGCAGGAGAGCGGCGTTTTCCACGAAGATCAGACGCATGATGTCGGCCGTGGAATAGCCGACAGCGCGGAGGAGCGCAAGTTCGCGGCGGCGCTCCAAGACGTTGCGCAGGAGAACGGCGGCGAGTCCCACGGTGCCTATCAGCAATCCCAGCCCGCCAAGCGCCTGGAACGTGGAAAGGTACGTGTTTTCCACGCGATGGTATTGTTCGAGACGATCCGCGGCCGGAGTGACGTCAAATCCGCTATCGGAGAGAGCCTCTTCCAGGGTCGTCGTCACCATGCCCCACATGGCTTCCGGCGCGTCCAGGAGAAATAGCCGGTGGCCCTGCTCTTCCGGGAAGAGTCGAAGGAACTGTTCTTCGGCGATGAGAATTTCACTTTGGAACAGGCTGCCGGAGAGCGTGCCGACGATTTGGAGGGTAATGGGTTCGACGCCGTGCGGCACTTCGATGAGGTCGCCGACCTGCTTGTGCAGTACGTACTGCATGGTGTTGGAATCCAGAATGGCGGGGACAACGCCCTTGAGCAGAGGCGTTCCAAGCCTAGTCCAGGCGTCCGCGGGGCTGTAATGGAAGCGGTTTTCCGCACGAAAAGAGGCCGGAACGCCTACAATCTTCGGACGGGTGGGCTGGTAGAGATTCAAACAGCTGACATCTTCGCCGGGCCGGACTCGGAAAGCGGCCACTTGCAGACCGCGGACTGAATCTTCGTCGATATTCAGAGATGCCCGGCCTTCTTTCGTCGCCAGGTTCTGATAGATCGGCCATTGCGATTCGGCAATGAGAGGGAAACCGCCGGTAGCGGACTGTTTGCGGGCGTCGAATTCGCCGGGGCTCTGGCGGAAGGCTTCCAGGGCAACCAGCAGGAAGACGGCGAGGCCGATGAGAAGAATAGTCAGAAAACTGCGGCCGGGTTGCTGCGCGGCGCTGGCGAGAGCGAGGTCCGGCAGAGAATGGACGGGTTGCAGACGCGGGCTCTCCAGCCACAGACGGCAATAGAGAGCGCCGCCGGCAAGGAGGCAAAACCCCGCGCCGAAAAAGCCGCCCTCCGCGGCCACGAGCCGCACCGTGCTGGCAAAAACCAACAGACCGCCGGTCACCAACAGTCCGATGGCTACATTTCGCAGCCAGGGCGGCGTACGTTGGACGGATTCCGACCGCGCGCCGGAGAGAAGCTGGCGCGGGGACATGCGGCGCAATTGGCGCAGGCTGAGCGAGATGATAATGACGGCCAACGCCACGCCCTGAAACACGGCGCCGGTGAACGGGGCCGGCGCGAAGTGGAGCGAGAGGTTCGTGGTTCCCACGGCATCCACCCACCAGGTGCTTAGCGCATGAATGAGAAAGGCGGAATACGCGATGCCCAGCACGATGCCAATGATGGAACCGGCGATGCCGAGCAGGATACCCTCCCGAAGGAAGACGCGTCGCACGGCCCCGCGGTCAAATCCCATCGCCTGGTAGAGGCCGATTTCGCGAAGGCGCTGCTCGACGCCGAGCCGAAAGAACAGGGCAGTCAACAAGAGAGCCGAAGCGAGCAGAAAGAAGCTGAAATAGCCAAAGTACTCGCCAAAGTCGGTCGTGCCGCGCGAAGCGTCCTCGGCCTGCTGGCGGGGCAGCAACATGGTGATGCCGTCGCTGGCGAGATCCGTGCTGGGCGTGAGGTTGAGCGACGGAAGGGCATTTGCGGAGGCCGAATAGAATCGAATGGCGGTGACTTTTCCGAAGCGGGTTTGCCAGAGCTTTTGGCCTTCGGCGAAATTAATGGCGGCTTTGGGCGTGGTGCGATAGTTGTCCCAGTAGGATTCGTCGACGGGACGGATTTTCTTGAGGTCAATAGGGAAAGGAGGATCCCAATCGCTGAGGTTCTGCGTATCTGAAATTCCGGGATAGTCCGGGGCCATTTGCCGGTCGCCCAGGAGGTCGCGAGGCTGTACGCCGTTGACGATGAAGGTGTTGGATGCCGTCGTCAGGCGGCCCTCCTGTTTCCACAGGAAGTAGTCCAGCGTGACTGGATCGCCGAGCTTCGCCTGCAACTGCCAAGCGGCCCACTCATTCAGCACAATCGTTCCTTCGGGGACATTCTCTTTGGCCACCACCAGCGAGTAGGGAATGCTGGCGGAGGGCGTGCGGATGGCGTTGGCCATGTAGATCAGGAACGATTCGGCGCGGAGGCCGTCCTGGACGCCGGTGGCCAACGCGCGCTTCACCTGATCGTCGCGCAGAAAGCCGGAGGGGCTTTCCAGCTGGATGCAGCGGCAGGCGGCCGGGCGCGTAATGCGAAGGCCAACGTCTTCCAAGCGCAGATGCCCTAGAAGCGGCAAATCACTGCGCAGTTCATCGGCAAGGATGACGGCGTTGGCACGGCGCTCCAACGCCAGTTCGCGCTGCAACGTGGAGAGCTTAACGAAGGCGGCGCGGACGGCTCCCTGGCGCGGTTGGAGCGTGAAGCCGCCGATGCCTGTATCGGGCAGGGAACTGCGATAGACGAAACGGGCGGTACGGACGGCCTGCTCTTTGCGGGAATGCAACGACTCCTGCGGGATTTCGCTTGGCCGTTCGATGCGGAGGAGCAGGCCTTCGCCGGACTGCGCGTTTAGTTCTTCGGCCAGCGGGTCGCTCAATACAATGTCGCGCTCGCCCTGGAGCGGATTCGGTTGCTGCTGAAGATTCCAGAAGCTTTCGTCGACGCCGTAGACAAGCACCTTGGCGGCCGTGCGGCCTGTGCTCTGATGCTTCACGATGGCTTCAAAAAAGAGCATGGGCGCCGCGCCGGAGCCCACCCGGCGGGCAAACTCTTCGGTAAAGGGCAGGGCGGCCACAATGGCCGTACCCGTGTTGCCCAACCGTCCCGTGGCGATGGCGCGCAGGCTCTCGCGGACAGATTCGCCAACCAGCGCCGACCCTGCCAGTGTGGCTGTCGCGATCGCAAGACCGGCGACGACCGCGGCGTTGGTCCGCCAGTAGTGCCGTAGGCTGCGCTCCGTCAGATCGCGGCTGGTCATGGGCCTAGACGTTGCGCTCCAGGCGTCTGCCGCGCATGACGTATTGGCGGGGTAGTTCGGCGGCAATCGCCGGACTATGGGTAACGATCATGAGAATGCTTCCGGCATCCTTCTGCAGATCGGCGAGGAGTCCTAGGACCTGCCAAGCGGTTGCCTCATCCAGATTGCCTGTCGGTTCATCGCAAAGCAGAAGGCTTGGCTTGCGGATGAGGGCGCGCGCGATGGCCACACGCTGTTTCTCTCCGCCGGAGAGTTGGGCGGGGAAGTGGTCGATACGCGAGGAGAGCCCGGCGCGGTCGATCAGATATTTCGCGTTGAGCGTGGCATCGTCATCGCGCTCACCCACCAGTGTAGGCGCCAGGACGTTCTCCAAAACGGTGCACTGCGGCAACAGGCAGTGGTCCTGAAAGACGAAGCCAATCCGGGTATTACGGAAACGAGCCTGCTCAGACTCTTTCAATGCCCACGGGTCGATGCCGGCAAAGGTGAGCGTGCCGGACGACGGCGGGTCCAGAAGCCCAAAGATCTGCAGCAACGTGCTCTTGCCGCTACCGGACGGGCCCATAATGGAAAGCGCTTCGCCCGCCTCCAATTCCAGGTTGACGTCCTCCAGCACCGGGACCGGGCCCGCCGCTGATTCGTAGGTCTTTGTTATCGCCCGCGCTTGTAGCATGTGCCTGTTTACGAGAATGCCGCCAATTGTGCCGCCGCCATCGAAGCGGCCGAATAGTACTGCCTGACGCCATCGGCTCCTTCTTTCGCCAACAACGCCCGGCGATCCGGATCGCAGATCATATTCTCTAATGAATCGGCCAACGCTTGCGCGTTCTTCGGTTCGACAAGTATGCCTCCGCCCGTCCGCGAAAGGATTTCCGGAAAGGCTCCATGGGCCGGAAGGACAACGGGCGTGCCGTTGGCGAGCGCCTCCAAAACAAACAGGCCTTTAGGCTCCGCATAGTCCGTGGGCACGCAAAGCAGGTCCATTTCCTGCAAAAAGCGGGTTTTCTCGTCGCGGCTCAGCGAGCCGTGATAGCGGAAGTCCGCTCCAAGAACCGCGGAATGTTTCTCGAAATATTCTTTGTGTTCAGGGAGCATGTAGCCGGCGGCGTGAAATTGGATGGGCGGCAGTCCAGTGCGCTGCCGTAGGAGGAGGTACGCTTCACATAGATTGTGAAAGCCTTTGGCCGGATCGATGCGGGCGAAGTAGCCGAGAGAAACATAGCCGCGCTTCCTCTTGGGCGCGGGGTGGAAGCCGTCAAGCGAGATGCCGATCGGCACCACGCGAATCTTGTCGCGCGGAATGTCAAGATAGCCGCTCATGAACGCCGCGTAGTAGCCGCTTACCGCGAGAAATCGGTCCACGAAGGGAACAGCTTCACGAATGAGCTGTTTCGACTCGGAACGGTAGGGCTCCGGCAGTCCCTCCAAAAACAGATCTTCGCCCTGTAGCGTGCAGGCGATGCGCGCCCCGGGCGCGACAGCGCGCAAGGGTTCCGCCAGGGAGATGAGCAGGGTAAACGGCAAACAAATCACGTCGAACGGCGGCTCCCCGGCCAGCCAATCGCAGAGTTTGCGGAATTCCTTGGCGATGGGGCCTCGCTCTCCCTTCAACATGTCCACCGTCATTTCCCCGAGAAACTGCGGAGTGACGCCAATCGATTTCTGCGAGGCGCGGCGCAAGGCCCAACTATTATCGAATAGCAGACGGTCCAACGCCGCGGGCGTATAGCGAAAGAGAGCCGATTTCTGTTGGAGGTAGACGCTGATCCCCCCAAAGAAGACACGGTCGCCGGAGACGTTTTCCTCGTCGGTCAGCGTTGGCGTGTAGACAGGCATAAGGACCACATCGTGTCCCTGCCGTTTTAACTCCGCGGCCAGCGCGTTATCACGCAGGCAGGAGCCGCAGTACATGTTGGCGGCTCCCGCTGTGACGTGAAGAATCCGCATCAGGCCACGGTTTCCAATACGCTCTGGAAGGCCCTCCGCGCATAGAGGTGGTCAAACAAATTGCCCTCGTGCGGCTGATCCCAACTGATCTTCATGGTGGAGATGGGGCCGAAGTTCAGCCGGCCGATGTGATTGTTTTGCAGCAGGCGCTGTTGCAAGGCTTTATCGTTGGTGATGGCCGTGCATACGAGCGTGGGGCCCAGGCAATCGGGCAACTCCGCGGCGTCCACCTGCACCACGCTTACATAAGGGAACAGGAACTCGCGGTTGGCCAGGGGGTGTTCTTTCGCGCAATGCACGACCGCCGGCAATACATAGGTGGAGCCGTCCTTTTCCGCCACGCGCGGCGTACCGCGCTTCTTTTCGACGAGATCTTCCAGACCGTCCAACTCCTGGTCGATCATGGCGGAAATACGCCGGGCGATATCTGGGGAGGCAAACGGCGCGATGGCGGCTTCCGGGTCGTCCTCGGAGCGTGGCGCGATACGTGCGAAACGCTCGGCCAGCGCCTCGGCAATCTCCTTGCCGTTGGCGGTGGTCCAGATACTGGAGCAATTTACGCAGGAGCGGCCGGAGTTCTGCGCAATGGAATCGGCGATCAAATCCAGATGCTGTTCCCAATTCCTGGCGCCTTCGTCGGCCAGCACGATCTTGGAATAGCCTGGCCCGTGGATTTCGATACGCGGATCACCCGTCCAGGCTTTGGCTGCGCCCACGTCGCCGAATAGCATGCCCCGGCCCGATTGGCGCAAAATCTCACCCGCCCCCCCATGGTTGGTGGCGTAGTAGCTGAAGGCTTCGGCGGGAACGCCGGCCTTGATGTAGGCTTGCGCGATGCGGTACGGCGTCCACGGTTCGGAGGCGCCGGGTTTCAGGATAAGCGGCGTTTTGAACGCGATGGCGGGCGCCCAAAGGGAATGCACGCCCGGCGAGTTGGAGGGGAGAATGACGCCGAGCGAGTGGCCGCGCGGAAAGAAACTGAGAGCACGGCCGCCGATATCGCCGTAGCCCCGGTCCAGCATGTCGAGGTCCGGCAGACGGGTCAACCCAGCCAGAACCGTTTCCATGGAATCGAGCACGCCCCGGACCTTTTCCATGTTCCGGCGCACCATCACATTCGGCGATCCCGTGGTCCCCGTGATCTGCTTGACGATATCGTCGGGCGATTGCATGGAATCACCCAACGGCAACTCGTCTTCAGCGAAGTATTTTGCCGCCTTCTTTGCCATTCCGATCAACTCGCGCGTCGTGAAGCCTTGCAACGCCGCGTGGGCTTCGGATTGACGCAGCAGGTCCCGGCGGATAAGTCCAATATTTGCCTGGCTGATCTCCGCCAGTTGCTCCCGCGTGCGGTAATGGTACGCCTTAGCGACGTCGATGGACCGGTATGGTCTCCCCTGGCGCAGAATCGGAATGTGAATCACGGCTAGTAGACTCCTTCGACGACCGATTTCTGGAACCGGGAGAACGGCCGCACATTGCGAACGCCGTCCCAGGGATATTGGGCGCAGGGAGCTTCCCGCTCGCATTCGTCGCGCTCCAGGAAGCGTGGAATGAAGGTCTCTTTCGTTAGGGTTGTCAGCCGGACGCGACCTGTTTCGCCGTAGCCCACCAATTCGTCCGTCCGGTCCGGATGCACGACTTCCAACAGGGCTCGCGGAGAGGGGGGGTAATAGATGATGGCCCAATTGTCTTCCGGGGCTGGCACGCGGTGGGTCGCGAGGCCCATAAGAGTATTGCCGTAGGTGGGCGCAAAATAAACTTCGGGTCCGAGCAACTCTTCCACAGCGAAACGGTGGAACTGCGGCGTCATTTCCGTGCCGCCGCAGAAGACGCCTTTGATTCCGTATTTGGCGAGATCGATCTTTTCGCAGAGCGCTTCGAGAAGCTTAGGCGTCGTGAACATGCACTGGACTTCGTTGGCGCGGAGGATGGTCAACGCCTGATCAATGCAGTGCTGCTTATAGAGTTCCGCCTCGCGGATTTCACCGCGCTTGATGAGTTTGATCACCCAACGTGGATCGAGATCGACGCAAAACGAGATGCCGCCGCGATGCTGCGCGAGGTGCTCCACCGCCAAACGCAGACGGCGCGGTCCGGAGGGGCCAAGCATCAGCCAATCGGCGCCGCGCGGGAAGGCGGCTTCCGGCAGCGTGTTGGAAAACATCTCATAGTCGGTACGGAAATCGTTGATCTGCACGCGCGTCTTGGGAACGCCGGTGGACCCGCCTGTTTCAAAAACGTAGACCGGCCGGTCGGCATAGCCTTTCGGTACCCAGCGGCGTACCGGCCCGCCGCGGAGCCAATCGTCCTCAAAATTGCCGAATTTATCGAGGTCCTGATAGCAGGATACTTCCTTACGCGGGTCCCACCCGGCTTTGGCGGCCCAGTCCAGCCAAAACGGACAGCCGGTGTCGGGGTTGAAGTGCCACTCGATGATTTCGCGGACGTGGGCGTCCAAATTAGTGCGGGCCGCTTGGACTTGGGCTTGGAGTTCGGGTGCAGTCGCGGTGGGCATGAGACTCCTATCTTAATCTGACCTACGGTCTCTGTTTGGCGGCGGATAATAAAAGAATGGTTGCCTGGATTCTTGTAGCTTTGTTCGGCGCGCTTGGGACCGCGTTCTGGCGGCGCAGAAGAACAATGTGGGGCAGTTTAGCATTCGCCGCGGCGGCGGCGGCATTGCCGTTCGCATTCGGAATGCGTCTGGAGCGGGAGGGCGGTGGCATTCCCCGCTTTGTCACATTCCAGAGCCAGGAGGCGCAGGCGGAACGGATTGACGCGGAGCGCGCGAAGGAATCGTCCACTCCGCCCGTTCCCGAAACCACCCCCGCACCGGAACCGGCTGCCCCCGCGCCCGCGCGCGAGAAACTGGCGGAGCCGGAGGTGGTGCATGCCGCTGTCTCCGCCGCCTGGCCGGACTATCGCGGCGCCGCGCGCGACGGCGCATCCACCGAAAAGATTCTCACAGCGTGGCCCGGCGGCAAGTTGCCCGAACTGTGGCGCAAACCCGTGGGCGGCGGCTGGGCGTCGTTCGTAATCGCCGGCAAGCTGCTCTACACCATCGAACAGCGGCGGCAGCAGGAAGTAATCGCGGCTTATGACGTTTCCTCCGGCCGTGAAGTCTGGACCCACAAATATGCGGCGGACTTCCAGGAATCGATGGGCGGTCCAGGCCCGCGCGCCACACCCACCTGGCATGAGGGCAAGCTCTATTCCCTGGGAGCTACCGGCGAGTTGTTCGTTCTGGACGCTCTGACCGGTAAGGTCTTATGGCACAAAAATATCCTGGAAGATAATGGCGCGGAAAATATCACCTGGGCCATGTCGGCCGCCCCGCTCCTTGTCGACGACACCGTCATCGTGCAGCCCGGCGGAAGCGGCAATCGCTCCATCGTGGCCTACAACAAGAATTCCGGCGCACGGGTCTGGTCCGCGTTGAACGACCGTACGTCCTACGCATCGCCGATGCTTACGACACTCGCCGGCAAGCGGCAGATCATAACTATCACCGCGCTTCGCGCCGTCGGGCTGGACGCCTCCAGCGGCAAACTGCTATGGGAGTATCCGTGGACCACCGAATATGACATCAACAGCGCGCAGCCGGTTGTTATCGGTCCGAATCAGGTGGTGATCTCCTCCGGATATGGGCACGGCGCGGCGATGCTCGAAATCTCCGCCAATGGCGCGAAGAAGGTCTGGGAGAACAAGAAACTCAAGAACAAGTTCAATTCCAGCGTCTTCTATAAAGGCCATATCTATGGTTTCGACGAAGCGATCTTCACGTGCATCGACGCCGCCACGGGCGAACCAGCCTGGAAAGCGGGCCGCTATGGCTATGGCCAGGTGCTGCTGGCCGATGGGCATCTCGTGATCACGACGGAGCAGGGTGAGGTGGTTCTGTTGAAAGCCGACCCCGCCGGGCATCAGGAACTGGCGAGGTTCCAGGCCCTGGAAGGCAGAACCTGGAACGTGCCTGCGATTGCTGATGGCCGGTTGTTCGTCCGCAACGCGACCGAGATGGCCGCCTACAAGATCGCTCCCTGATTACAGGCGTTCGGGCAGCGGGGTCTCTCGCTGCAGGAGGTGCAGAATATTGCCTTCCGGGTCCGTAAAAAAGACCACGCGGTTGCCCTTGCTTTCCATCGGCTCGGTAAGGAACTGCAGGCCGCGCGCCGTGAGGCGGACGAACGCCGCGTCAAAATCCGAAACGGTCAACGCCAGGTGGCGGATGCCCGGCGTTTTCATTCCGGAAGCCGGCCGCTCGCCTTCGGCGTGAATAATTTCGATCATTGTTCCGTTTTCAGCCCGGATGAAGATCGCGTTCGGCGATTGGTAGTTGATCTCAAAACCCAGCATGTCCACATACCAGCCGGCAAGAGCGACAATGTCCGCGGCGGCAATGGCTGTGTGTTCAATTCCCGTGATCATGTCCTTATCATCCTACTTTCCGCGGAAGCGGAATGTCAGGCCGACGGAAAACGTCACCGGGTATCCCGGGGTGCCATGAATGCCCGCAATCGCTTCGCCTCCGGCGTAGGGGCGGGACTCCACGAAATTCTGCGTTTCGTAGTAGCTGCGGTTCGTGAAGTTGTCGATGGAAAAAAGAAAATCGGCGTTGCGGTGCAGCCGGCGTACGAGGCTCATGTCGAACACAGTATTACCTGCCGCGCGTAAGGAGGCATCGAACGGGTCCAAGCGGTAGCTGTTGATGGCGCGTACCCGTGCCGAACCGCTCCAACCCTTCCATGCCGCCACGGTCACCGCCCCGTTCGCCGTCATGTGCGGAGCCCGGTCCACATAGGCTCGCGGCGCCGTGGCCCGGTAGAACGCGTTGAACACCTGCGTAATGCCGCCGCTCAGACTCACATGCCGGGTCACCTGGACGGACGTTTTTGCTTCGGCCCCGTAAGCGCGGCTGGGGCCCATGAATTCCAGGGAGCCGTCATCGGCGATGTAGACCAACTCATTGGACCGGTCAATCCAGAACGCATCGGCGGCGAAGGAAAAGCGCCGCCAGATGCTGGCCAGGCCAACCTCACTAAAATCCGTTGTCGCCACTTTCGTGGCGTTGCGCCGCGTCAGGATGCTTCGCGCGTCAATCGACGAGATGCCGCGCCCATAGTTGGCATGCAGCGTCACCGGCAGGCGTCGCGACGGCGTCCACGCCAGACTCGCCTTGGGTTGCCAACGTCCCGCCGGTTCCACCGCGGAGAGCGCAGGGTCCAGACGGTCGCGCACGTCAAAACGAAATGCATCGAAGCGGAGTCCGCCCGTTACCAGCAATTTGCCGGCCAGAAAGCTCAAATTCTCCTGCACATAGCCCGCGCCGTTCATGACGTTCGCATTGGCGGCCGTTGTGACCCCGGTAGGCGTACGGCCCATGCGCGGGTAGAGCGCCACGTTGATCTGGTTGGCGTGGAAGTTGCCGCCGGCCGTCAGGTAGGAATATGACGATCCGGTTTTGTGCGGCAGCAGGTATTGCGCATTCGCGCCTTGTACCAGCCGGGAGTCATGTTGTTGAATCGCGTCGCCGTTCACCGGATCATTCAAGAAATACGTGAAGTTGGAATAGAGATCGAACAGGGACCGCGTCACAAACCCATCCATCTTCCATATGGCGCCGTTGCTTAACTCCTGGCGGTAGTACAGGCTCGCCGTGGCTGCCCGGATGCGGCCGCCCTCGCCGGGGTCCAGGTATCCGAAACGGTCCAATAGGCCGGCCGTCACCAGATCCAACGGTATTTGCCCCGAGGAGTGATAACGGTTGAGTCCGCCATTGAATTTGAGTCCCATGCTTCGCATACGGTTTAGTCGTTTCGTGATATTGGCGGTGAGGTTATCTCGCCGGTATCCCAGTGGTTTCACGAACGGACCATCCGTATTTGACCCTTCGTAGGCAAAGAATGAGTCCACATTCTTAACGTCAGGGCTGAATGCAAAGAACCCGCGCTCGCTGTGGAACGATCCGCCTTGTGCGCGGATCGTGAACTGGTCCGGCAGCGATTCCCGCATCCGGATATGCACCACGCCCAACCCGCTGAAGTCTCCATATTCAGCGCTAAACGGCCCATTGATCAGGCCTACCTCTTGAATCAGTTCCGGCGTAAGGCTCTTCAAGCTGCCTAAATAGCCCTGTCCATGCCCCTGCGTGGTCTGGTTTTGCTGCACATTATCAACCAGAATCTTCATGCCGCCATTGACGCCGCCATGGTCCAAATTAAATCCGAACCGCCGGATTTCAATCGATTTCCCGCCGCCCTCATGCTGTCCCGCATTGATCCCGGCGTTCAGTTGATGAAAAACCTGATCGTCGCGGGAAAACAGCGTCTGCTCGAATACTTCTTTGTTCCGCAGATCCACCGCTGGTTCGATCGGCGCCGCTTGGATTGTGATGCTGGTGTGCACAGGGGGGAGTGCAGGTTTGATATCCTCTCCCCACGCTGCCAACGGTAGCGCGGCCGCACAAAATCTCAACCAGGTTCGCATCTTTTTATAATACGTATGCGTTTGCCACTCCGCGTTACTTTCATCAAAATCTCCGCATGGACGTTTTCCTTCGCCGCCGCGCTGCTCTCCGCCGGCGAATGGCCGCAGTTCCGCGGCGTCAACAGTACGGGCATCTCCGACGAAAAGAACCTGCCGGTCTTTTTCGGCCCGGACCACAATGTGGTTTGGAAAACGCCGCTTCCCGCCGGACACTCCTCGCCCGTATTCAGCCGCACGCAGATCTTTGTCACCGGGTTCGATGCCCGCGGCATCTATCTCATTGCGTTGGACCGCAAATCGGGTAAGGAAAACTGGCGACGCACCATCCCCCGGCCTCGTATTGCCGAGCATCACAAGTCCTCGTCGCCCGCCAGCCCGTCGCCGGTCACCGATGGCGTCAATGTCTACGCGCTTTACAACGACTTTGGCCTTATCTCTTTCGACGCTGCCGGCAAGGAACGTTGGAAACTCGACCTCGGTGCGGTCAACAATCCCTTTGGCCTCGGTGCTTCTCCTGTCCTGGCGGGAAAACTCCTGCTCATCAACATTGATGCCGAAACCGGCTCCTATTTCCTCGCTCTGGATAAAGACACAGGCGCAAAAAAATGGAGGCGCGAACGCCCCGAGTTCACGCGCGGATTCTCGACCCCCGTGCTCTACCAGCCGCCGAACGAACCACTGCAGGTGCTGGTCGCCGGGTCCTACTCCCTCATGTCCTACTCGGTCGCCACGGGCGAACCAGTGTGGTGGGTCAACTCGCTCACCTGGCAATTGAAACCCACGCCCGTGCTCAACGGGGACACGGTCTATGTTCTGGGCTGGGCCGGTGGTTCTGACGAAGGAGCCCAGGAAAACGTGCCGGACTTCGCCGAAGTGCTGAAAATCCGCGATACCAATAAAGACGGAAAGCTGACGAAGGAAGAGATTGCCGACGAACGCCTGACCAAGGACTGGGCCGCCATGGACCTGGATCGCACCGGTTTCGTCGAGGAACGCGACTGGCGCATGTACCAGCGGCGGAAACGTGTCGTCAACGCCGTAAACGCCATCAAGCTCGGCGGGCGCGGCGACATGACCGAATCGGCCGTACGCTGGCGCTACTACAAGTCGTTGCCCAATGTGCCTTCGCCGCTCTTTTTTGATGGCGTGCTCTATCTCACCAAGGAGGGCGGCATCATGACCGCTCTGGATGCCGAAACCGGCAAAGTGTTGAAACAGGGGCGGCTCACCGGTGCGCTCGGTGATTATTACTCCTCGCCTGTCGCCGCCGATGGCCGCCTTTATGCGGTATCACAGGAAGGGAAAGTGGTGGTTATCAAACCGGGAAAGGATTGGGAAATACTGGCTGTCAACGCGCTGAATGAGCCTGTCAACGCTACGCCCGCCTTCGTTGACGGCCGCATCTTTGTCCGCACGCACGAGCACCTCTACTGCTTCGCCCAACAATAACCGCTCATGCGATTCTTCCTCTGCCTTGCTTCTTTCACGCTGGCCGTCGCCGCCGACTGGCCGCAATATCGCGGTCCGAACTCCCTCGGTCTGACGGACGATCGGAATCTCCCGGTGGAAATGGGCCCGGAGAAGAACGTGGTATGGCGCGCCGCCGTGCCCCCTGGCCACTCCTCGCCTATCCTGATCGGGCCACGCATCTTTCTGACGGCCGTGGATCTGGAGGCGCTCTTTACCATCGCGCTGGATCGCGCCACCGGCAGGCAACTCTGGAAGCAGGAGTGTCCCCGTCCCCGCAAGGAACCCTACAACAAGACCAATTCGCCCGCATCCGGTACGCCGGCTAGCGACGGGAAAATCGTCGTCTCTTTCTTCGGAGACTACGGACTACAAGCCTATACCGTGGAGGGCAAGCCTCTCTGGCAACTCCCCCTCGGGCCCTTCAACAATCTGAACGGGCACGGTTCCTCTCCCGTCATCATCGACGATTTGGTGCTGCTGATCTGCGATCAGGACACCGGCTCGTACTACATTGCCGTCGACAAAAATACGGGTAAGGTCCGCTACAAGGTGGAGCGGCCGGAGACCACCCGCGGATACGCGACGCCCACCGTCTGGCGGCCGGAAAATGGCCCGGCCGAACTGATCGTACCCGGCGCCTACGTCACCACGGCCTATGAACTCCACACAGGGAAAAAGCTGTGGTGGGCGGGAGGCATGGCTTGGCAGTTGAAGGGCGCCGCTGTAGTCGTAGGGGATCGCATGTACTTAAACTCCTGGGAGGCGGGCGGCGATACGGAAACCGCCCCGGACGTCGAGGATTGGGCAGCGGTCTCGGCGAAATTTGACCGGGATGGGGACGGCAGGTTGAGTGTGGAGGAAGCGTCCGGCGCGGGGCTGCGCAATGCGGCGGCCGTTTCCAACTACGATCTGAATAAAGACAACTTCCTGGATGAACGGGACTGGACTTTTCTCAAACTGCACCGCCAGGCGCAGAATTCCGTACTTTCCATCCAACTGGGCGGCCGCGGCGACGTCACGAAAACCCATGTCCGCTGGCGCTACCGCAAATCCCTGCCGAACTGTTCCACGCCGCTGGTCTACAAGGATGCGCTGTGGATGGTAAAGGACGGCGGCGTGCTGACTACTTTGAATCCTGAGAATGGCGCCGTGATCAAACAGGGACGGATCGTCGGCGCGCTGGAACCCTACTGGGCGTCGCCTATCGGCGCCGACGGCAAGGTCTATGTGGTGAGCCAGGCGGGAAAGCTGGCGGTTTTGAAGGCGCAGGGTGAATGGGAAATTCTAAAAGTGAATGACTTGGCCGACGAGGTTTTTGCCACGCCCGCCTTGGGCGATGGGCGCCTCTACGTCCGCACTCTTTCCACTCTCTATGCTTTCGGCCTGCCGAAGCAGTAGCCGGCCTATTCCGCACGCAATGTTTGCAAGGGATCCAGCCGGACGGCCCGCAGTACTGGGCCAATGGCGGCTGCCACCGCCAATAACAAGAGGACGGCTGCCGGTAGCGAAAGATACATCCAGTCTCCCAGGCGCACGCCGTACAGCAGACTTCCCAGATACCGGTACCCGGCCCATCCCGTCGCCGTGCCCGCCGCCGCCCCGCAAGCGGTCATCGCTAAGGTCCGGCCCGCGACTCCACGGGTGACACGCAACGCCGGCGCTCCCAGCGCCAATCGGATGCCGATCTCCCGGCGCCGCTGCAACACCGAATAATCCAGCACGCCGTAGAGGCCGACTGCCGCCAGCAGCATAGATGTCAAGGAGAAGAAGAGAGACAGAATTGCAAGCAGGCGCTCACGCAGCGTGTGCATGGAAATCAACTCCTGCTGGGTCCGGATGTTCGTTACGCGGAAGTCGGCCCGGAATCGGGAGACCTCCCGCCGAAGCCCGGCCGCCAATCCTCCGTCCTCCTCTTGCGCAAGGCGAACGTTTAGCGTTGCCCGCCGCATTGGCTGTTCCAGGCCCGCTTGGTCCACGCCGAGGAACGGTGCATAAACAATCGGAGGAACCGGCTCTCGCATATTGTTGTACCGGGCGTCCGCGGTGATGCCGGCTATCCGTATCGGAATGCGCTGCCCGTCCTTGCCGCCAATCGTGAAGCGCAGGTCCAGGGGCTCTCTGCCTGCCAGATAGGTCCGTACGAAAGCTTCGTTGACCAGGGCTGTGTGCGGAAACGTGTCGCTGACCTGCAAGTCCTGTCCACGCAGCAGCGCGATACCCATGGAATCCCGCCAGCCCGGTGAAACTCTGTAAAAGTAGGTCAACGTACGCACCGGTGGGCCGCCGTCGAACGCCACAAACCGGTTCGACATCTCCCCACTCAGTAGAGGCCACTCGGAGATTTCGACCGATCGCACCCCCGGCATGGTACGGATCCGTTCGGCAAGTTGCGACCAATAGACAGGCGGTTGCGGCGACTTGGCCACCGCCTCCACGGCGAGCAACCGATCGGGGCGGAACCCGGTTGGCTGGCTCGCCAACTTCTTGTGACTCGCGCCCAGTAAGGCGCCTGCCAGCAGAACGACAGCGCAAAATGCCGCCTGGGCCGCGATCATCGCGTGCAGGATGTGCCCGCGCCGGTGGGATTCATCTCCTCCCTTAAGGGCGCCGGATGGCTGTATTCCGGAGGCGCGCAGCGCGGGAAGCAGGCCGAAGATGCCAGTAATTGCCGCGGTCAAGGCAGCGCCAAAGGCAAACAATCGCCAGTCGGCGGGCAAATACAGACGTGCCGGGTCGGAGGCCGGGTTGATCTGTGCCGCCACAGCCGGAGCCGCCTGCCAAGCGATCACGCCGCCAAGCAACGCTGCGATCGTGGCTATCCAAACGCTTTCCAGCAGCACCAGCCGGATCAACCGCGTCCGGCTTGCTCCGATGGAAATTCGCAGCGCCATTTCCCGCGACCGGCTCAGAGCGCGCGCCAGCATCAGATTGCCGGCATTGACGCAGGCGGCCAGCAATACGAGTCCCGCCAACGCGCCCAGCGCCAGCAGCGCCGTTCGGTGGTCGCTTTGCAACGTAGAGGCGCCGGCAGCGGCCGGATGTACCCGCAATTGATCGGTGGGGAAGTTGGCCAGCAGCTCTTTGGGGAAATCCAGGAAATGCCGGGCACGTTCCCGTTCATGGTGAATATAGATGGCGTTCAGTTGCTCGTAAAGGGCAGGCACGGAGGCGCCGGCGGCCGGGCGTAGAAATGTCCGGAGCCAGAAGGAGTTGGCGTTCTCCAGGGAATTCGGGGATGCCATCGACATCGGTACGAAAATATCGGTCATCGTTCCCGGTTCCGTACCGGTGAACGGCCCTTCCAGTACACCGATCACTTCCCATTCGGTCTGTGCGATGCGAAACCGTCGGCCCACCACGGCCGGATCGGCTCCAAATCGGGTTCGCCAGTACTGGTTGGAAAGTACGGCATACGGGGCGGCCCCCGGTTGCCGGTCATCGCTGTCAGTCAGTAGGCGTCCCGCGGCGGCCCGCAATCCAAAACTGGCGAATAGCCGGCTCGAAACATACTGCCGGTAGGCCTTTTCCATCTCCGCATCCGTTTGGTAGGTAAGGTCGGCGTGCTCCGCGTAGGACACCGCAAGAAACTCGGCACGGCCCGCCACGGCTTCCCGCATCTCCCGGAACAACGGGTAGGACGAACTCTCACTGATGCGGAACTGCCCCGAAGGTCCTACGCCTTCCCGCGTAATCGCATAGAAACGATCTGGTTCCACAATGGGTAGCGGTCGCCAGAGCAGGGCGTCGACCAGGCGGAATGCGGACATGACCGCCCCTATCCCCAACGCCAGGGACAGGATGGCAGCGCAGGAGGCCACCTTGTTTTTCGCCAGCTGCCGCCAGCCATGCGCAATGTCGAGTTTCCATTGGTCGAGGGGATGCCATGTCCACTGCACACGCGTCGCCTCTTTAATCTGCAACAGGTTGCCGAGGGAACGCTGGGCCGCTTTCCGGGCGTCGGCATCCGGTGCGCCCTGTTCCCGCCGCCGTTCGGCTTCCTCGTCCAGGTGAAACTGCAACTCTGCCTCCAACTCCTTGTCGCGTTCTTCCGGGCTCATGACCGTCCCTCCACCGGGCGCAGGACCCGGCCGATCGCGGCGGACAACTGCTCCCACCGGGTCTGTTCGTGGGCGAACTGCCGCCGCCCCTCGACCGTCAATGAATAGAACCGCGCCCGCTTACCTTTGCCGGAACGGCCCCACTCGGCGGCTACCCACTTCTGCCTCTCCAATCGGTGCAGCGCGGGATAGAGAGACCCCGTCTCGACGTGCAGAACATCGTCGGAAGTCTGTTGGATATGGAGGGCGATAGCGTGTCCATGGGCGGGACCCCATAGGAGGGTACGCAGGATTAGCAGGTCCAGGGTGCCTTGCAGGAGTTCGAGTTTAGGCATGATGGGTTCTGTAGCATGTCTACGGAATCACTACGAATCAAACAGACGCCGGTAACAGTCCATTGCTGGAAAACGGTGAATTTCCCGCGTGGAACTTGCTCGCACGCGACCAAAGACAATGCTTGGCTTAGTACTCCAGTTCCGTAACGTTCGTCCTATGCTGCGATTTCGGCAGAGATCCTAGGTATTTACCCCATCGGAATAGTGACCGCGGGCGCGTACGATGTCAGTAGCCGCGTAGACGGCATAGGAAGAGAGGGATGAGAAAATGAAACGGATTCGACACATCACGATGATCGCCAGCGTCTGGCGGGACACCCGGGGCCAGGACTTGATTGAATATGCTCTGATGGCAGGCTTTGTGGCCGTGGCCGCGGGCGCGATCATGCCGGGTGTCTCGGAAAACATCAGCCAGATTTTCTCCAAGATCAGCAGTTCGATGGGCAGCGCTGCTAGCCAGGGCTCCTAATCCGCCGGCAATTCCCTTCACCGGCCGACGGCGGAAATGAGGGGATGCAGCATCATGCAAGGCTGTATTCGATAGGCTTTCCGCCGCCTCCTATATCCCGGCCCAGGAAGGGGCAGGTACTTTAGTTCCGCTTCAATCGGAAAGCCCTGAGAGTCAACGAAGGTTCAACTAGGTGCTCCTCCCGATTGGCCATATTGCGGTTCGCCGGTATCTTCAATGTAGCGGCCCATCAAGAATGTGCTGCCAGGGAGAGGAATAAAAACATGAACCGTATCAAAAATCTTTTCTGGACGCTCCAGATCCTGAAAGACACCAAAGGTCAGGACTTGATCGAATACGCATTGATGGCCGGCTTTGTTGCCGTGGCCGCGGGCGCGATCATGCCGGGCGTTTCGACCAACATCAGCCAGATCTTCTCGAAGATTGCCAGGTCCATGGGCAGCGCCGCCAGCCGGGGCTCCTAACCCGGCACGGATCGCACAGCCGATACAAATCCAACAAAAGGGGGCTATTGTGGCCCCTTTTCTCCGTTTGCCTACAAGGTCCTCCATCTTTTCTGGACGCTCCAGATCCTGAAACCCGCCAAAGAGCAGGATTTGATCGGATACGCATGCATGGCTGGCTTTGTGGGCGTGGCCGCGGGCGCGATCATGCCGGGCGTTGCGACCACCATCAGCCAGATCTTCTCGAAGATTGCCAGTTCCATGGGCAGCGCCGCCAGCCAGGGCTCCTAACACCGCCGCCGCAAAGAAGTCCGGCCTCGCCTACGTCGCCAGCGCAGAGCGATTCCTGTGGGAGCGCCCAACTACGGGGGGCATTTGCCCTTGGCAACTCTTCTTACCGAACCCGGTAAACCGAAGTGGTCCCGGAGGAATAAAGTAACTCTAGCCGCGCATCGGTTCGCAATGCTGCCAGCAGCTTCTGCTGCTCCTCGGCTGGCATATCGCGTCCATAATCCCAGTCGTTCAGGACAAAATAGTCCAGATTGTGGGTTTGGGCGTAAGCGGGCGCTTGGGCATGGTCCGCCGTCCGAGCCGCGTGATCCTCGCGGTACCAGTGAATGGTGGTGAGAATCATCTCCAGGCCGCAACCTTGCCTACCAGTCCGGAGATAGAGGAGCGGGTCGTTCTCGGAAAGAATTCGCGCCTCCGGCGGCAGATTGGTTCGTATCCAGGCCATTGCCGGTTCGGATTGCTCCAGGCGGCGCGCATGATCCTCGTAAAACGTGGGCAATCCCTGGGTCAGCAGCATCCACTGCCGGAGTCCACAGAAAGCCAGTAGTAGCGCCAGTGCGGACGCGAGAATACCTCCGGCGATCTTCTGGCCGGTTTCCGGCTTTCGGAAGACCTGGGCGATGTGCAGACCCAAGCGCTTCAACTCGGCGCACAAACCCGCAATCCACAACGGAGCCACGGGCAGCAGCAACCGTTCGTTCGGCGGGAAATGCCAAATGACCAGCATGAGGGCATACACAAGCGTAAATAGGGCGTACGGAAGGTAGAGGGGATACCCTTTTTCACGCACCAACCGGACAACGCCGGCAATACCCGCGATGCCGATCGTCTCTGCCAGTACCTTCTCAAATAGAGATTGCGTGACGTCGGGCAATAAGAACGCCCCCAGGCTATGTATCATGCCGTCGAGGTTCTTCCAGGCGTAGAGATGAGCTTCCTTCCATTGAAAAATCGACAGGTAGTACCCGAAATAATTCGTATAGTAGAGCGTGACCGCGTCCGCGTTGGTGGAGCGGTGGAGAATGGACCACAACGCCCATCCAGCCACGCACGGCAACATGCCCGCCAAAAATAGACCCATGTGGCGGAAGGCATTCCGGCGGAAGTAGCAGTATAGGCCTACCGGGAGCAGTGCAATGCCCGCCGTCCGGGTAAGAAACGCCAATCCGGCTACCGCGCCCGCCAGCACGGCCCAGGCCGGCACAGTATCTTCTTGCAGGCAAAGTAAGGCGGCCAGCAGCAGGAAGGTAAACATCACCTCGCTCAGGATCGCCGTGCTGAAGAGGATGACATAAGGGTTTAAGGCCCAAAGCGACGGCAATAGCAGCAGCTCGGCGGCGCTAGCTCCCGCTTGGTGCAGCCAACGCCGATAGGCCAGCAGGGTCAACGGCAACCAGATCCAACACAGGAACATAGCTACCGGTAGATTGTCCGGATAATGAGGATTCACCGCCCAGGCGATGGCCAAAACAGCGGGCCAAAGAGGCGGATATTTTGTTTGCGCCGGCCGGTTAGGCAGACTCTCGATGGCGAAGGTTCCTGACTCCGCCATCGATTTTGCGCTTACGTAGTAGATCCCGTCGTCATGATACTCGCTCGCATGCGGCATGGATCGCCATTCCCAGGCGTACCAAGCGCTAGGCAGCAGCACGGCCAGGAGGGTGAGCCGCCGCAGTGCGCCGAGCAGCACGTTAGTGGGAGTGAGGCAAATCCTGCGCCGAGAATAGCGTGGTGCGGAAATTGCCGGCCGGGTCGAGTTCGAACGCTTCCGGCTCGCCCAGGATTTCCAGGTCCGCGCGTTCCTTGATCTGTGGGATCAGATTCTCGCTCAACGCGATCGGGGACAATTCCAGCGTGTTTTTGATCCAGCCGAGCGTCACGTCTTTCGGGTCCAGTTTACCGACGGTCGGCCAGAATTTTTGCAAACACACCAGATCGCTGCCATAGTGGAGCGGCGTTTTGACCGCGCTCGGGCTGGAAGCGGTGAGCGAGTTGATCGAGGTGGGATTCCAATCCACCTTGCCGAGTAACCGGTCGTGAATCACATCGGCCATGCCGAGACCGACCGCATTGCCATAGCTCAAGCTGGACAAGTCACGCAAGTAGATGCGCTGGAACTTGGGACCGGGCCAGGGATTGTACTCGCCATTGACGCCGCGGTTGGCCACCTTGGTGTCCATGCCCGCTCCGGAGATGTTCTTGCCGATCTCGTCAATCATGAGGATGTCGAGGTCAAAAGGAACCCGCGCCATCCATGATTTCGTCAATTCCAAGAGTTCTTCTTCCCGTTGTTCCATGTTTTCCACGGCCACAGCCGTCACTTGGGCTGTTTTGTGGTGAGCATCCTCCAGGATGGCTAAGCCGCCGAGGATCTTACCGGAACCGAGGACCTGCCGGCCAACGCTTCGGATGACATGTTCCAACCCGAGGCGATAGGCGTAGGTGTGATAGCGCTGTGCTCCGGCGAATTTGCCGAGACCGATTGCCATCATCTTGAAAAGACCGCTTTCGATTTTGCCCGCGAAGTCGGTGTGCCATTTCACTCGGCCCACCAGCATCACGCCGTCGGCGCTGTAGGCTTCCTTATCCAGGAAGGCTTCAATGCCGTTGGCATCCTTGCCCAGCGAGACTACTTCCAACTGACTGTTCACCGGGCAGCCCATGGTGGCTTCGGTGATCCCATAATGCGCTAATACATCAGCCTGGCCCGCCGCCGTCGCCGCTCCATGGCTCCCCATGGCGGGGAAAATAAACGGCTGGCACCCGGCCGCTTTCCAGAAGTCGACCACGGACTTGGCGATCAACGCTATGTTCGTGATTCCACGGCTTCCAACTCCAATAGCCACCTTTCCGCCGGGCTTGACACGGCTGGCGAAAGGAGAGGCATTCAACTCGGCCAGGACGGATCCGGAAACGTCTTGTAGGCTTCTATCAGGGAAGGTCTGTTTTACTCGAACAATGCGGGGCAGTTCCATCAAAGTGGAGTATATCAATTCGCGTCGAGGGAGTCCTGCCATTCGCGCTCCAGCATGCGCGAATACTCACCGGAAGCATAAAGATCGAAGTGGAAGGAGGAAGAGCGGATGGACCGGCTCTCCTGCTGGCTCTGGTAGCAGGCATACATATGGTCGGCGTAACGGTAATAGTGCCGGATGAAGGCATCGGCCAGCGCATCGCGCCCCGGGGCCTCCGCGAACACCATGTTGAGACCCATGGCGCGCGAGAAAATGGACCGATAGTCGGCAACCTGCCACTTCCGGAGTTTTTCCCGGACAAATTCCGGCGGATCCTCGATCAGCAGATTGGCAAAGCTCTGTTCTTTAACTCCCTCTGTTTGCAATAACGGGTCGCGATGTACCACGTCCATGCACTGTTCCACCCACCGGGCCAGGTCCTTGCCCACGTAATAGAGCATCCGGATTTCGCAGTACCGTCCGTCGAGAAGTTTACGGTCCAGTTCACTGACCGTGAATTCGTTGTTTGGCAGGAAACCCTGCAGCATCATGCTGGCGCGCGTGCTTTCCACCAATTTGTTCGGCCCCGCCGCATCGGAAAACGGGTGCAAAATGAGCGGCGGAAGTTTCCAAATCCGGTCCAGGGGCGCGAATATCGTCGTAGTTGACAACAGGTTAGAGCCTCTCCTACTACTCTAATCGGCGGAAGGACGGAAAAGAAATAGGCGAAGTTTTACTTACGAGCGGTCAATAGTACCTTGGCTGTCACAGTTTGCCCGTCGCGTAAGACTTCGACTTCCACCTCGTCTCCTGCCTTTTTTTGACGCAAAAGTACGGTGAAATCCATCAAGTTTTGCACCTTTTTGCCGTCAAAACGTACCAAAATGTCGCCTGCTTTGAGCCCTGCCTTGGCGGCTGGAGTGCCTTCGCGGACGTCGGCGAACCGGACGCCGGTGGGCGGCTCGGCAAAATCGGGAATCGAACCGAACTGCGGCCCGTACCCGCTGCCGCCCCCCGAGCCTGATCCGGAGCCTGAACCGTGGGAAGACTGGGGCGGCAGGACCCGGACATACTGAGGCCGGGGCAGGTCCGTGGCCAAGTGCTGGAGCGCGCCGCCGATGTAACCCAGGAGGGCGGCGGCGGATTTGGAGTTGATCTTTTCCCAGGTATCGGAGGGCTTGTGATAGTCGCCGTGAAGGCCGGAGAAGAAGAAGAGAACGGGCACCTGTTTGGTGGTGAATGAGGTGTGGTCGCTGGAGCCGTAGCCGGCGGTTTCCGACATGTCGAACTGGAGGCCATCGGGGGAGGGAAGCGATTTCAACAGATCGCCAAAGTTGGCCCCGGTGCCGCTGCCGCCGACGTAGACCCGTCCGTCTTTGATTCGGCCGATCATATCCATATTGATCATGGCGACGGCCTTGTCGATGGGCAGGAGCGGATTGTTGACGTAATAGCTGGAGCCGAGGAGCCCCAACTCTTCGCCGGCGAAGGTCATGAAAAGAACGCCGCGCTTGGGCTTCGGTTGTTGGGCCATCCAACGGGCAAGTTCCAGGACGCCGGCCGAGCCGCTGGCATTGTCGTCGGCTCCCAGATGGGGTTTGCCGATCATGCTGGGAGCCATGGAAAACTGTTCCCCCATGCCCAGGTGGTCGTAGTGGGCGCCGACGATGACGTGGTCTTCGGTTTCACCGGGAAGGTAGCCAACCACGTTGCGGACCGTTTTGACGACGCGCTGCACGTCGGCGTGTACGGTTACCTGCACGGAAGAGGGGAGGGCCGCTGAACGCGGCTTGAGATCCTTGTCGATATCGCGGTAGATTTCGCGAAGGTTGCGGCCGGCGGCTTCGAGGAGAGGTTCGGCGGCTTCGGCCTTCATCATTAGCAGCGGGATGCCCGCGTTGGCCGGGCCAGCATTGGTGGCGAACTTTTCCAGGTCGCCGGAGCCGGAGCCAAGAATGTCGGTAAGCACAATGGCTGCTTTGGCTCCGTGTAGTTTGGCATTGGTGGCCTTGGAGTCAAATTGTGCGTGGCGGGTGTAGACGCGGCCGGCGAAGGGGCTTTTGTCGTCGGTTTCCTGGGGCTCGCGGCGGAAGAAGACAACAATCTTGTCCTGGACATCGATGCCGGCGTAATCGTCGTAGTTGTACTCTGGCGCGGTAATCCCGTAGCCAACAAACACCACTTCGCCCGTAGTTTCGCCCGCGGCACTGAAATTGAGCGGGATAAAATCCTTCTCGAATTCCAGATGCTCCTTCTTTCCGTTGACGGTGAGAGTGAGTTTGTTCCCGCCGCCCAGCTTGGCGTGAGTCGTGACGGGAAAGCGTTGGAAATAACTGCCGCCGACTGGCTGGAGACCTGCCGCCTTAAACTCCTTGGAAATGTATTCGGCCGCGGCTTCGAGTTCCTTGGAGCCGGTTCCGCGCCCGCGCATTTTCTCCGAGGCCAGGTATTTCACATAGCCCAGATAATGGTCCGCGTCGATGGCGTGGGGTTTGGGCAACTCCGCGGCCCAAAGCAGGGCGCCGGCGAGGGTTCCGGCAAGCAGCGTGCGTCTGATCATGTTCGCTCCTACTTTGCTGGCAGAACGGACGGCAGGGTCAGTTCGCAGCCGCAGTTTTCTCCGGCGTTTTTGGCGGTCTTCTGATATTCGATTTCGAATTCGATGATCTGCTTCAACTGGGGCCAGCTTAGGTTGCCAGCGAGCCTGCGTCCGTTGACGAACAGGGTGGGGGTGGAATTCACTTCGAGGGCGCGACCTTCGGCGAAGCTTTTGGTGATGTCGGACTCGGTGGCTTTTGTGTCAAAGCATTGCAGAACGGGAATGGCGGCAATCTTTCGGTCCGTGAGGAACGCCTCGAATTTGGAGCGGAAGTTTTCGGCCGTCAGGCTTTCCTGGTGTTCGAAGGCCCAATCGTGGAAATCCCAGAACTTGTCCTGGTTTTCGCGATAGACGCAGCGGCCGGCGATGGAGGCGGGTTTGGCCCAGTTGTGAATCTGCTCGATGGGGAAATCCTTGAAGTAGGCGCGCACTTCCTTGCTGAACGTCTGGACAAGATTGGACCGGATCATTTTGGCTTCGTCGCGGCAGTGCGGGCACTGGAAATCGCTGAACATGACCACGACGACGGGCGCGCCGGCCGTTCCGATGGCCGGGGCAAAGTTCGTTTTGAGCGCGTCAATTGTGGCTTTGAATGGGTTGTCTTTCACGTCGAAGACGGCGCCCTGGATGACCTTTTCTCCGTTCTTGGACACATAGAAGCTGTTCGCCTGGCTGGCGGCTCCCATGGACCCGGTGACGGTTACCTCCACCAACCCTTCGACGCCGCTGGGCTTGGGATCGCTAATGGTGACGCTGATCTGTTGGGGCCAGACGAAGAGATGCCGGACGTAGGCCTCCATGGTGGGTTTATCCAGGAACGACTTCGGTTTGGCGGCCGGCGGCGCGGGTTGCGCCATCGCAAGCGCAAAAGACAAAAGGCCGGAAACAAGGAAGCGCATCGCTCCCATTGTATCCGGCCTTTTGCGGGGTTTTGCTCCGTTTACATTACGGGGCCGATGCGCCAGGGTACGAATTCCTGGTGCCCCAGCCGTTCGGCGCAGGTGCGTTCGCCGCTGGCGACGCGCATGATCATGTCGTAGATCTCCTTGCCGATACCCTGGACCGTGGCGTCACCGTCGGCAATGCGGCCGGCGTTGATGTCCATGTTGTCCTGCAACCGCTTATACATATTGGTGTTCGTTGCCACTTTGATCACTGGCACGGTGGGGAAGCCGATGGCGCTGCCGCGGCCGGTGGTGAAGACGATGATGTTCGAACCGCCCGCGGCGAGGCCGGTGAGCGAGACCGGGTCATAGCCGGGGGTGTTCATGAAGCAGAAGCCGGGGCCGTGGATGCGTTCCGCGTAGTCGAGCACTTCATTGAGGTTCGAGGTGCCGCCCTTGGCGACAGCGCCGAGGGATTTTTCCACAATGTTGGTCAGGCCGCCCTCTTTGTTGCCGGGCGAGGGGTTGTCGTTGAAGCTGGAACCGGCGAACTGGCTGAGGTATTTTTTATAGCCGGTGACAAAGCTGAGGAGACGCTCGGCGACGGCGCGGTTGCGGGAGCGCTTGACCAGGAGGTGCTCGGCTCCGAAGATTTCGGTTGTTTCGGCAAGGACTGAGGCGGCTCCGATTTCAGCCAGAAGATCCGAGGTGTAACCGAGGGCCGGGTTGGCGGTAATCCCGCTGAAGGAGTCCGAGCCGCCGCAATTGAGGCCGACCGTAATCAAGTTGCCGGGCAGTTCGACGCGCTTCTCTTCGGCGAGCTTGTCCATCTGCTCCAGAATGAATTTGCGGGCCGCTTCTACGCTGGCGCGCGTGCCGCCGGAGTTCTGGAGCGTCATGCCCAGGAGGCGGCTGGAACGCGGGGCATTGGGGCCGAGATAGTGCTCGATCTGGTTCACTTCACAACCGAGGCCAAGGATAATGGCCGCGCCGACATTGGGGTGCGCCAGCATGCCGGAGAGCGTACGCTGCAACTGCTGGGTGTCGGGCCCGATAGACATTCCGCAGCCTTCGCCGTGGGGGAAGGCAATGACGCCATCGACATTGGGCGGGAGGGTGGCTCCGTCAAAACTCCGGGCGATGAGTTCGGCGGTGTGGGCGGCGCAGTTAGAAGCAGCGACGACGGCGATATAGTTGCGGGTACCCGCGCGGCCGTCCTCGCGTTTAAAGCCCATGAAGGTGGGCATATTGGCGGGAAGCGGCGGCGGCGCTGTATCGCCCGTCGGAAATTCGTAGTTGAAGCTCTGCTCTTCAAAGCCAACATTATGCACGTGCATGTGCTGGCCCTGTTCGATGTTCACTTTGGCCCGGCCGATGACCTGGCCGTAGCGATAGATGATTTCGCCCTGGGCGATGTCCTTCAGGGCAACTTTGTGGCCAGCCGGGACAGGGTTCTTGACCTTGAGCGCGATGCCGTCAACTTTGAGGTCCTGACCCTCGGCGAGGGGGACGCGGGCGACGGCAACGTTGTCGCTGGAATGCAGATGGATGGCGGAGTTTTCCGCTGTGGGCAATTTGGCAATGTCTAGGAGACTCATCGTAGTAACACCGTTTCGCAGATCTGTTCGTTCAGGTGGACCTTCAACCGATTGCCGACCGGGTGGATCCAAAGACCCGTTCCATCTTTGGGAACGGGAATATCTTCCAGGCGCCGGACGTAGATGGCTTTTCCGCTATCGACGCCTTTCAGCAGCTTTCCAATATGGAGGTGGAGGTGGCATTGGGTCCGGACTTTGACCCCATTGTATGCCACACCCCACTCACCGCCCCAGAGTTCCTTCGCCTTTTCAATCGCCTCGCGCCAGAGCTTGTTTCGCTCCGCCGGTGAGAGGTGGCTTAACTCGTGCAGTTCGCCAGGCACGATACGGCGGGGGAGGGCGAGGGTACGGTTGGCTTTGCGCGGATTGACGTCCTTCAAGAAGAAGACTTCGAGGGTGTCCGGTTGTTTGACGGCCTCATTGGTAAGGCTGCAGGCGCGCACTTTGAGGGTTTCAGTCTGCGCGGGGTCACAGCCACAGCGGTCAATCGCAGCCGACGCGGCCAGGTTGGCCGCGGCGGTCAAGAAAAGCCTTCGCCACATTTTCCTTATTCTATCGTGCGTCATTTCTATACTGGTTAGGTGCATTTGAATTGGGCGCGCCGGTGGTGGCCGCTCTTGGCTCTGCTCCTTCTCTATCCTGTTTGGACCTCGACTTTCGGGCTGTACGGGCCCGACGAGCCGCGCTATGCGTCGATTGCGCGGGCGATGGCGGAGACCGGAGATTGGATCACTCCCCGTTTGGACGGAGAGCCTTGGCTGGAGAAGCCACCCCTCCTCTATTGGATGTCGGCGGCTGGATATTGGCTCGGATTGGGGCCTGAAACAGCGCCCCGGCTGCCGTTGGCATTGGCGAGTTGCTCCTTTCTGGCTTGGTTCGGGTGGTACCTGCGCCGCTGGCTGGGCGAGCGAAGGGCCTTCCTCGCAGCGGCGATTCTGGGCACTTCGGCTGGTTGGATCGCTTACACCCATGTGGCCGTGACGGATGTCCCGCTGTCCATCTGCTTTGGCGCGGCGATGTTGGTGAGCCTGGTCTGGATTGAAGAGGGACGGCCGCGCGATGCCCTGCTGGCAGGCGCTCTGTTTGGGTTGGCAATATTGGCCAAGGCCCTGGTGCCGGTAGCGTTGGCGGCTCCACTGGCGTGGTTCGCCCGGAAGCGATGGAGGCAGTGGCCGCTTATCGTTGGCGCGGCTCTGGCCGTCGCGTTTCCCTGGTATGTGCTCATTACGCAGCGCGAGGGATGGGCGTTCATTGACGAACTGTTTATCAAGCATCATTTCAGCCGCTTTGTGAGCGAAGCGCTGCAGCACGTCCAGCCGTTCTGGTTTTATGGGCCGGTGGTTGCCGGGTTGCTGTTGCCGTGGAGTTTTCTGTTGCTTCGCGCTCCGTGGCGAGAGGAACGCTGGCGATACTTTGTGGTTTGGGCGGCGTTTGGATTCTTTGTTTTTTCGGCCGGGGAGAATAAACTGCCGGGTTATGTACTGCCGCTGTTTCCGGCGCTGGCGGTGTTGATGGCCGCCGGCATTCCGGAGCGGTCCAGATGGCCGGACCTGGCGGCGTGGGGAATGTGCGGCCTGGTGGTTGTATTGAACCTGATTGCGCCGGAATTTGACGGCCGATATACGGCGCGCGAACTGAGTTGGCAGGTGACGGCGGACGCGTGCACGGAGAATGTACCGCGGTCGCTCCGCTACGGTCTCCACTACTACGCGCGGCGGCCGATCGGCGATTGCTGGCAGATGCCGGGCGCGACGTCCGTGCCGACCGGAGCCTTGCCTCTGTCGCGCATGGCGCGTTATACCATCACCCACCAGAACCCCACCCCCCTGACCGGACGCCTGCTGGTGTTCGCGACGAAAGAACCGGTGGACGGCGACATGGTGCTGCCGGTGGAGAGCGAACCGAATCGTGTATGGATCGCGGCGCGCGAGGTGCTGCATTGGCCGGCGGGCGAGATGGCCACGCTAGACCCGATGCACTCGGCATTTCCCGGTCCGGTGACGGCGACCGATGCGGGACGGTTCACATTCACTGTGATTTTCGACCCCGAGCATGACTTTCCCTATTCCGGCGTTACTCCGGGCGACCTACGCAGCGAGCGCATCGTGATCGATCCCTTTGACCCGAAAGAGGATCGCGCCTATGCCTTCTCCTTGACCCGGCGTGTTGGCGGCACGGAGCAGAAGCCCACCATCGAGACGTCCAGTAAATTGCTTTCCCGTTTTCACCATCAGCCGGTGCTGCTGCGGGCGGATGTTGTGGCGGGGAGCGGGCCGGAACGTATCCTCGTCTTCCACGCCTTCGGCGAACGTTTCCACAACAGCTCGCTGCGACGGGCGTTGACGGCCCAGCGTCCGGCGGCGACGCTGATTTTCCTGGATTGTGTCCACCGTTTCGGACACCACGCCTTTACCAACTCCGATGTGAATGGGCCGTGGGAGCGCGCCTTGCTGGAGGAGTTGCTGCCTGCCCTGGGGCCCGGGCCGGCGCCGCATCTGCTGGGGGAGGGGTTCGGCGGATGGGCTGCCCTACGGCTGAAACAGGAGCACCCGGAGCGCTTCGGCAAAGCATGGGCGTTGCGGCCGGACCCTGTGGATTTTCGCCGCTTCTTCGGTGTGGATTTGACCGCGAACCCGAAGAGCCTGTTTACGGACCCGGAGGGCCGGGCGCGGCCGTTCTTGCCTGGCTGGACCATCTCCTCCTCTGTGCTGCGGGAGAATGTGCTGGGGCCGGACGGAGGCCGGTGGGAGTCCTGGGAGTCCGTGTTTGGGCCACGCACGGGAGAAGGAATCAGCCGCGAACTGTTTGGACGCGGGGACGGTTCCGTGGACGAGACCGTGCTGCGGGCGTGGCTTCGCTATGACCTGGCCCGGAAGCCTTGGCCGGCGGATTCGCATATTATTTCCGATGCCGGGTTGACTCACCTTTTAGAATCGAAGTGAACCATGTCTGATCGCCGATTGACGACACAAGTGAAAGCGGGCGGATGCGCCAGCAAGTTAAGCCCGAAGGTACTGGACCAGGTGCTGGGAGCGCTGCCGAAGCAGACGAACCCGCATGTATTGGTGGGCTTTGATACGTCCGATGACGCGGGCGTGTACCAGATCTCGGCCGATACGGCGCTGGTGCAGACGGTGGATTTTTTCACCCCGATTGTGGATGACCCTTATGTTTTCGGCGCGATCGCGGCGGCCAATGCGCTTTCGGATGTCTATGCCATGGGCGGGTCCCCGATTTCCTCCCTTTCGGTGCTGACGTGGCCGCGCGATGGAAACCTGGAAGACCTGGGGCAGATCCTGCTGGGCGGCGCCGACAAGATGCGCGAGGCGGGTTGCGTGATTCTAGGAGGCCACAGCGTGGCCGATACGGAGCCGAAATTCGGCTATGCCGTTACGGGGCTGGTGCATCCGGACCGTGTGTTAACCAACGCCGGGGCGAAGCCGGGCGATGCGATCGTGTTCACCAAGAAAATCGGGACCGGCGTGATATCAACCGCGCTAAAGCAGGGAACGGTGCTAACCGAACACATGGACGGTGCGATTGTCAGCATGTTGACGTTGAACAACCATGCCTGCCGGGCGATGCTTGCGACCCGCGCCCACGCTTGCACTGACATCACCGGGTTCGGCCTGATGGGGCACTCGCGCGAAATGGCCGTGGCGAGTGGAGTGACGCTCGTTATCGATACGGCCGCTGTGCCGCTGCTGCCGGGCGCTTATGAATATGCCGCGGCGGGCGCGATTCCGGGCGGTTTGCGGAACAACTTAGACTTTGCCGGGTGCACGGTACGGAACCTCGGCGAGATTGACCCGGTGCTGGAGCAGTTGCTGTTTGACCCGCAGACCTCCGGAGGATTGCTGATTGCGGTGCCGGAAGAGGATGTGGAGAAGATGCAGTCGCTGTACCCGATGGCCCGCCGAATTGGACATGTGGAGGCGCGCGGCGAGAAGCCGCTGGAGTTGAAATGAACCCGATCATCATTGCCCTGGACTGTGAAACGGCCGCCGAGGCGCGCCGGATTGTGGATGCGACGGCGGAGACGGTGGACTACTACAAAGTGGGCCTGGAACTCTACGCCGTGTCCGGTATGGAAGTGGTCAACGAGTTGCTTGGGCGGGGGAAGAAAGTTTTCCTCGACCTGAAGCTGCACGATATTGGCGAAACGGTTAAGCGGGCGACGGCGGCGATTGCCAAGAGCGGCGTCAGTCTTTTGACAGTCCATGCCGAACCACAGGTGATGCGGGCGGCGGTGGCCGGGCGCGGATCGAGCGACCTGAGGATTCTGGCCGTGACGGTGTTGACGAGCCTGGATCAGATGGACGTGCAGGAAATGGGTTATACCTGCACGATGCGCGAACTGTTCGACTTGCGCGTGCGGAGCGCGGTGCGCGCGGGCGTGGATGGGTTGGTGTGCTCACCGCTGGAAGTAGGCGAAGTGCGGCGGACCGTGGGCCCGGAGAAGTTGCTGGTGACCCCGGGCGTGCGCAGCGCGGGCGCGGCCAAGGGCGACCAGAAGCGCGTGGCGACACCAGCGGAGGCGATGGCGGACGGTGCGAGCCATCTCGTCATTGGGCGGCAGGTGACGCGGGCGGCGGATCCGAATCAGGCGGTGCGGGAGATCTTGGCGGAGCTTTCGGCTACCTAGTCCTTAAACATGCGAAAATAAGAGGTTTCGCATGACTGGGCACGAATCTCGGCAAAAATTCCTCGACTTCTTCGCTTCCCGCGGCCACCGCGTAGTGAAGTCCTCCAGCCTTGTTCCGGCTAATGACCCGACGCTGTTGTTCACCAACGCGGGCATGAACCAGTTCAAGGACATCTTTACGGGTATGGAGAAGCGCGATTACGTGCGCGCGGCCTCCTCCCAGAAGTGCGTCCGGGCAGGCGGAAAGCACAATGACCTGGAGAACGTCGGCTACACGCGCCGTCATCATACGTTCTTTGAAATGTTGGGCAATTTCTCGTTCGGCGACTACTTTAAAGCCGAAGCGATTGATTTTGCCTGGGAGTTGATCACCAAAGAGTACGGCCTGGACAAGGAACGGCTCTACGTGACGGTTTTCCGCGAGGACGACGAGGCGGAAGAGCTGTGGCAGAAGGTGACCGGCATTCCGAAGAGCCGTATCTTCCGGTTAGACGAAAAAGATAACTTCTGGCAGATGGGCGATACGGGCCCCTGCGGACCGTGCTCCGAAATTCATTTCGACCTGGGCAAGGACGCGGCGGAGCCGGGACACGAGCACGAAGAGTTTCCGCTGGACGGCGGCGGGCGGTTTGTCGAGATCTGGAATTTGGTGTTCATGCAGTTTGACCGCGCGTCGAGCGGCGTGATGACGCGGTTGCCGAAGCCTTCGATCGATACGGGCATGGGTCTGGAGCGGTTGGCGGCTATCATGCAGGGCAAGCTGACGAACTATGAGTCCGACTTGATCCGGCCGATCATCGATTTCGGCGGCACGCTGTGCGGCGTGGAATACGGCGATGACCCGAAGCACGATGTGGTGTTGCGCATCAACGCGGACCATGCGCGGGCGGCGGCGTTCCTGATTCATGACGGCGTGGTGCCTTCCAACGAAGGGCGCGGCTATGTGCTGCGGAAAATCATGCGGCGCGCGCTGCGGAATGCGCGGCGCATGGGCGTATTGGAACCGTACCTCCATAAGCTGACGGCGTTCGTGGCCGAGTTCATGAAGCCGGCCTATCCGGAACTGATGGAATCCATTGCGCGCGTTTCCCGCGTGGTGAAGGATGAAGAGCACCGGTACGCCACGACCTACCAGGTGGCCGAACGCGTGTTCCACGACGAAGCGAAACGGGCCGTGGGCGGCGTGCTGCCGGCGGCGGCGGCATTCAAGCTGTATGACACGTACGGGTTGGCTCCCGATGAGCAGGAAGATATGGCGCGCGAATTCGGGTTGTCAATCGACACCGATGGATTCGAGGCGGAAATGGACAAGCAGCGTGAACGGGCTCGTGCGTCATGGAAGGGCGCGGAGAAGGCGCAGGTGGCTCCGGTGTATCAGCAGATGCAGTCGAAGTTCGGCCGGACGAAATTCACGGGCTACGACAATGTGACGCAGGAAGGATCGAAAGTTCTGGCGTTGCTGGTGGAGCAGAAGGAAGTAGACGAAGTTGCGCCTGGGACGGAGGCGGAGGTGGTGCTGGACACCACGTGTTTCTATGCGGAATCCGGCGGCCAAGTGGGCGATAAGGGCGAGTTGCAGACCAAGTCGGGCGATGCGGTGGCTCTGGTGACCGGGACTTATCCGGCTGTGCCGGGACTTTCCGTGCACAAGGTGACGGCGGTTGCCGCCATCCGGAAGGGCGATGTGCTGAAAGGCGTTATTGACGCCGAAGCGCGGGCGGCGACGCGGCGGAACCATACGGCAACGCACCTGCTGCATGCCGCGCTGCGCAGCGTATTGGGCGTCCATGTCAAACAGGCGGGTTCCGTCGTGGATCCGGGCCGTCTGCGGTTCGATTTCAGCCACTATACGGCCATGGGGCCTGAAGAAGTGGCCGAGGTGGAACGGATCGTCAATGAAGAGATCATGCGGAATACGCAGGTTTCGACGGACATTATGGAGTTGGAAGATGCCATCTCCACAGGCGCAATGGCGCTGTTCGGCGAGAAGTACGGCGAGAAGGTCCGCGTGGTAAAAGTGCCGGGATTCAGCAAGGAACTTTGCGGCGGCACACACGTTTCCCGGACCGGCGACATCGGCCTCTGCAAGATTGTGTACGAGGGCTCGGTCAGCGCGGGAGCGCGGCGGCTGGAAGCGATTACAGGAAATGCGGCCGTGGAGCGTTTCCAGGAAGCGACGACGACGCTGACGCGCGTGGCGCACACGATCAAAACGCCGGAAGCGGAGCTGCTGGAGCAAGTGGAAAAGTTGCTGGCGAATCAGCGGGCGCTCGAAAAGCAGTTGGAGCAGTTGAAGAACAAGATTGCACAGTCGCGCAGCAGTTCGCTGGAATCGGAGGCGCGCGAAATCAGGGGCGTGCACGTGCTTTCCACGGAAGTAGACGGATTAGACCGGGTGCAGATGCGCGCACTGGCGGATTCGCTGCGTAATAAATGGAAGTCTGCCGTGGTTGTGCTGGGCACCTCGGATGAAACCGGAGTGGCGCTGGTGTGTGCGGTGACGAAGGACCTGACCGGGAAAGTGCATGCGGGCAAGCTGATCGGACCGGTGGCTCTGGCCGTGGGCGGCAAGGGCGGCGGACGGCCGGATATGGCTGAGGCCGGCGGCAAGGACGCCGAGAAGCTGGGCGCGGCGCTGGATGCGGTCTACGCACAGGTCGATGAGCTTCTTTGAGACAGATGTCGTCATAGTCGGCGCGGGGCCTACGGGCCTCGCGTGCGGCATTGAATTGGGCCGGGCGGGCGTGCGGGCCGTGTTGATCGACAAAGGCTGCGTGGTCAATTCGCTCTATCACTATCCGACGAACCTCGTGTTTTTTACGACCCCGGAGCTATTGGAAATCGGGGATATCCCGATGACATCTCTCAACGAGAAGCCGAACCGGACGGAAGCGCTGAAATACTACCGGCGGGTGGCGGATCACTACAAGCTCGATATCCGGCAGTATCAGCGCGTGGAGCGCATTGAAGGCGAAGACGGGCTGTTTACGGCGTATGCGCGGGATGAATACGGCGAATATCAGCAGTACCGGGCGAAGAAAGTGATTCTATCCACCGGATATTATGACTTGCCGAACTTACTGAATGTGCCCGGCGAAAACCTGCCCAAGGTGATTCACTATTATCGCGAGCCGCATCCCTACTATGGGCATGACGTGCTGGTGGTGGGGGCTAAGAACTCCGCGGCGCTGGCGGCGTTGGAAATGTGGTGGTCCGGCGCGCGGGTGACGATGGTGCACCGGGGGACGGAAATCCACCGGCATGTGAAGTATTGGATCAAGCCGAATATCGAGAACCGGATCAAGAACGGCGAAATTCCGATGTATTTCGGTAGCCGGGTAGCGGAGATTCTGCCGCATGCCGTGCGCCTGGAGACTCCGGAAGGCGAAGTCACGATCAAGAACGATTTTGTTTTCGCCATGACGGGATACCGGCCGGATTTCGAGTTTCTGGCGGCTCACGGTATCTCCCTGGATCCGGAGACGCGCCGCCCGAAAACGAATCCCGAAACCTACGAAAGCGAAAAACCGGGGATATTTCTGGCGGGCGTTATCGTGGCCGGCGAGCATACGAACGAGATTTTCATCGAAAACGGGCGATTCCACGGTAAGGCGATCGCCGCCGCCATTGCCCGCCAATTGCCATAGCGGGACGGAATGCGGGTGCTCCATCTCGATTTCGGGCGGCAGATGCGGGGCGGCCAGTTCCAGGTGAAGCAGCTGATCGAGGAACTGCGCGAGCGCGGCGTGGAGCAGCGCTTGCTGGGCCCGATGGGCGACGCCGTTTCGATCCTGGCAGTGCGGTCGGAGACGGACCTGATTCACGCGCATTGCGCGCGGAGCCATACGTATGCGGCCATCTGGGGGCGGGCTCCGCTGGTAGTAAGCCGGCGGGTGGCGTTTGCCGTAAAAGACGGACTTTTGAGCAGGTGGAAATATCGCCGCCCGGCTCTGTTTCTGGCCGTATCGCGATACGTAGCGGACAAATTGATTGCGGCGGGCGTGCCGGGACGGAAGATTGAAGTGGTATACGACGGCGTACAGGCGTTGGCGGCTTCCCCCCGGACAGGGCCGCTTATTGCGCTTGCGACGGAAGACCCGATGAAGGGCTCCGATCTAATCCGCCAGTCCGGCATTGCGGTGACCTTTACGGCCAATCTGCCGGAGGCGCTGAAGACGGCACGGGGCCTGCTGTACATTACGCGCGAAGAGGGGTTGGGATCGGCGGCGCTGCTGGCGATGAGCGCGGGCGTTCCGGTGGTTGCGAGCCGGGTGGGCGGGTTGCCGGAAATCGTGGAGCATGAGCGGACGGGTCTGTTGACGGAGAACGATCCGGCGCAAATCGCGGCCGCGGCGGCGCGGTTGACGGGGCCGGAGGCGGACGCCTGGGCGCGGACGGGCAGGGAATGGGTGCACGGAAGGTTTTTGGCGCGGCATATGGCGGAAGCGACATGGGCTGCCTACCAATCCTTAGGGCTCAGATAGAGTTGGACGTGGTAGAACGGTCGGGATGATCTCTCGCCGTACGGCGTTGGCAGCGGCCGCGCCATTCCTGTCTCTGCGGGCGCAGAACAAGCAGGATCGCCCCAATATTCTTTGGATTCTGGGGGACGACCTGGGGCCGGAATTGGGCTGTTATGGCCACAGGCTGGTACAGACGCCAAATGTAGACCGGATTGCGGCCGAGGGCGCCCTTTTTACGCACTGCTTCACCACGGCGCCCGTCTGTTCCCCGGCGCGGTCGGCTTGGAATACCGGGGTCTATCAAACGACGATTGGCGCGCAGAACCACCGGAGCCACCGGAAGGATGGCTACCGGCTGCCTGAGGGCGTGCGGCTGGTCTCGCACCGGTTGCGTGATGCGGGCTATTTCACGGCCAACGTCACGGAGATTGCGGTGGGATTACGGGCCAGCGGCAAGACGGATTTCAATTTTCAGGTGGAGAAGCCATTTGACGGGACACACTGGCGGCAGCGAGCCCAGGGGCAGCCGTTCTATGCGCAGATCAACTTCACCGCGCCGCACAAGGGGCCGCAATGGGGCGCCGCGCGAAAACAGCCGCGGCTAGTGGATCCCGCTAAGGTGGAGTTGCCGCCCTATTACCCCGATGATCCTCGGGTGCGCGATGAAGTGGCGAATTATCTAGACGCCGTGAACCTGTGGGATGCGCAAGTGGGTGTCGTGATGGATGAGTTGCGCAAGGACGGTTTATTGGAGAACACGCTTATTTTTGTGTTCGGCGATAACGGACGCTGCCTGCTGCGCGGGAAGCAGTGGCTCTACGATCCTGGTACGCATGTGCCGTTGCTGGTCCGGTGGCCG
This sequence comes from Bryobacteraceae bacterium, assembly GCA_035714175.1. Taxonomy (GTDB): domain Bacteria; phylum Acidobacteriota; class Terriglobia; order Bryobacterales; family Bryobacteraceae. The sequence goes on from DASTML010000012.1 coordinate 45,529, forward strand.
GGGCGCGTGGCCGCGGGATCGGTGCGAAAGGACCCGGTGATTTCGCTGGATATAACGGCCTCCACGCTGGAGGCCGCCGGCGTACCACTGCCAAAGCTGTTCCACGGACAACCGCTTTTCGGGAAGGCGAAGCCGCGAACCGAAGTCTTCACGGCCCGTGACCGCTGTGACATGACCGTAGACCGTATTCGCGCTGTCCGGAACTCGCGCTATAAGTTGATCCAAAATTTCTATCCCAGCCGTTCCTATGCGCAGTTTAATGAGTACATCAAGAACAGCTACCCCACGCTCTCCGTCCTGCAGGAACTTGACCAAGAAGGCAAACTCACTCCGCTGCAGAAAGCCTGGCTGGCACCCACAAGACCTGAGTTCGAACTCTACGACCATCAGGCCGATCCTCATGAAGTGAATAATCTGGCGGGCGACCCCAAGCATGCCGCCGTCCTCGGCCGGATGCGCAAGCGGTTGGCGCAGTGGATCGTCGATGCCAACGACCAGGGCCGTACCCCCGAATCGGCGGCCGATATCGCCAGGGAGGAGCCGCGCGCGGGCGCCGTAAAATAAAAGGTTCAACTCGATGTCACTCATCCACGACGATTTCCTACTCCAGACAGCGGCGGCGCGCGAGCTTTATCACGATTACGCCAAAAACGAACCGATTCTCGACTACCACTGCCACCTCCCGCCGCAGGACGTAGCCTCTAACCGGCGCTTTCGCAATCTGCACGAAATCTGGTTGGAAGGGGATCACTACAAGTGGCGGGCGATGCGCGCCAACGGAATCCCGGAAGAGTTGATCACCGGTTCCGCCAGTCCGTACGAGAAGTTTCAGGCCTGGGCGCGAACCGTGCCTTACACGTTGCGCAATCCGCTCTATCACTGGACCCATCTCGAACTGCTCCGCTACTTCGATATCGGCGACACCTTGAACGAAGACACAGCCGAATCGATCTGGAACCGCGCCAACGAGCGTCTTGCGACGGATGAGTTGTCCGCGAAGGGCATTCTAGGCAAGTTTCAGGTCCGTGCGCTATGCACCACGGACGATCCGGCGGATTCGCTCGACGAGCACAAGCAGATCGCTGCTTCGGGACTTCGGACGAAAGTTCTACCCGCCTACCGTCCGGACAAGGCACTGGCAGTACATGATCCGGCGGCTTTCAACGCCTGGATCGAGCGGCTGCAATCGGCGTCCGGGTTGGCCGTCACGAGCTTTTCTACCTTTTTGGATGCCCTCGCCAACCGCCACGAATTCTTCCACTCCATGGGTTCGCGACTCTCCGATCATGGCCTGAACACCGCGTTTTCCGAACCCTGTACCCACGAAGACGCAGCCAGCATCTTCGACCGTGCTCACAACGGCCAGGCAGCCGACTCCGCGGAACATGCGCAGTTCGGCAGCTTCCTAATGCACTTCTTTGGCCGGTTGGACGCGGCCAAGGGTTGGACGAAGCAACTCCACGTCGGCGCGCGGCGCGCGAACAACACGCGGATGTTCGGTAAGGTGGGGCCAGACACCGGCTTTGATTCCATTGGCGACTGGCCACAGATTGACGCCGTGGCCCGATATATGGACCAGCTCGAACTGGCCGGCGCGCTGCCAAAGATGATTCTGTACAACCTGAATCCTGCGGACAACTACGCTTTCGCCACGGTAATCGGCAACTTTCAGGACGGAAGCATCCCCGGCAAGATTCAGTTCGGCAGCGGTTGGTGGTTCCTGGATCAGAAAGAGGCGATGGAATGGCAGATCAACGCCCTCTCCAACTGCGGGTTGCTATCCCGGTTTGTGGGAATGCTGACGGACTCGCGTTCGTTCCTCTCCTATCCGCGGCATGAGTATTTCCGGCGCACACTGTGCAACTTGCTGGGGCGCGACATCGAGAACGGCGAACTGCCCAGGGACATGCCTTTGGTGGGCGGAATGGTGCGTAACATCTGCTATAGCAACGCGGAACGATATTTTGGGCTCCCGCTGTAAAGACTTCTTCCAGTTGCGGGGAGGCGCCACAGATATGCCGATGAACTATCAGTGTTCGGAACGAGGTTCTGCAGGCATTGACGGTGATACCTCCCTGCTTGGCGCGAGAATTTCTGTACGGAGTGCGGCACGATAGCGTCGCGTTGCGGCGGGTTGTCGGACTGGTGGAGAAAGCTGTGGCGCTTACCACTGCCCTCTTTCTACGGGCTGCCGGTCCGTTCCTATGCGGGCTCCGGCATGCCCCGCGAGACTTAATTCGCAGCTAGGAGCACCCGGCTCATGCCGATGCCGGAATGCAAGCCGCCGCCGGACGGCCTGCCATATTTCCCATACGATTGGATTCCACGCTCTTCCCTCTCCGTACCGCCGCACACTCGACCGGACCATCGCGGATGCGCCAGTGCAAGGCTTCCGGACGGGCATTTGCTCCCCGCGCAGTGCGCGGCCTAAACAATTCCGTTCAAAAGTGTTTCACCGCCCATCCTGGTATCGTTGTCTATATCCATGCTCGTGGCCATTCTGGCAGGACTTTTCGGTCTTCTGATCGGCAGCTTTCTCAATGCGTGTATTTACCGTTTTCCACGGGATATCACCATTTGGAACCCGCCCCGCAGTTTCTGTCCCGCCTGCGAAGCCACCATCGCCTGGTACGACAATATCCCGGTCCTCAGTTATCTGCTGCTCCGCGGCCAATGCCGGCAGTGCGGATTTCGTATTCCTTTCCGTTACGTTCTAGTTGAAATACTTTGCGGTGTAATGTACTTTTTAATTGTGCTGCAATTCGGTTGGACGCTCCTCGCGCTCAAGCTCGCACTCTTCGGCTCGATCAATCTCGAACTGATTGCGACCGATTTTGAAGAGCGGATTCTCCCGGACGAATTCACGAAGGGAGGTGTTCTGGCCGGACTTGTTCTGTCTTGGTTTGAGGCGCTGCCCGTTACATTCTCTTCGCTTGTCGTGCCGGACGGTTCGCCGCTCGCCCTGCATTCCCTTGCCGAATCGGCCTTGGGCGCCGGGTTCGGCTACGGCTCTTTGTGGACGATCGGCTGGTTGTATCGCCGGTTCCGGGGGCAAGAGGGGATGGGTATGGGCGATTTCAAGATGGCGGCGATGATCGGCGCGTTTCTCGGGATGATGCCGATGCTGGCGGCGCTGATGGTGGGTTCGGTGATTGGAGCCGTGGCAGGAATGGCGGTAATCCTGATTGCGAAGAAAGAGGCGGCTACCTATGAGGTTCCGTTCGGGTCTTATATGGGAATGGCCGCCATGGGCGTAGCCTGGATGGAAGCCGTGCGAGACGTAGCCGATGCTGTTGTACACTAAGGAATTACGCTGATGAAAGCGCTTTTGGAGAGTCTCGGTCCCAGCGATCCGGACCTGGCTCTGGCACTGGCCATCGATCCGCAACGCCTCCCGGCACACATCGCCGTCATTATGGACGGAAACGGGCGCTGGGCGAATCGCCGTCTGTTGCCCCGTGTGGCGGGTCACCAGGCCGGTATACAGCCGGTGCGCACCACAGTGGAGACCTGTTCCGCGCTGGGTTTAGAGGCGTTGACGCTCTATGCCTTCTCGGTCGAAAACTGGAAACGGCCGCGGACCGAGGTCGATACGCTGTGGAGCCTGTTGCGCGTCTATCTGCGCAAGGAACTGGCAACCCTCCAGCAAAACAACGTCCGTCTGCACGCAATCGGCCGCATTGAATACCTTCCGGGCGTGGTGCGCGATGAACTGGAATCCACCATCCGTGCGACGGAATCGAATTCCGGTCTGCGCCTGAACCTGGCGATCAACTATAGCGGCAAGGCGGAACTGGTGGATGCTGTTAATCAGATGCTTGCCGCCGCGCGCGAGTCCGGTACTTTGGAATCGCTTCGAGTCACCGAAGAGTTGCTCGCCTCCAATCTCTATACGGCCGGCATCGCCGATCCAGACCTGCTGATCCGCACTTCCGGCGAACTGCGCATTTCGAACTTCCTGCTTTGGCAGATCGCCTATGCGGAAATCTACGTTACCGATACTTTCTGGCCGGACTTCAAACGGCGCGACCTGCTGAACGCCATTCTCGACTACCAGAAACGTGACCGCCGCTTCGGCGGGCTTAGCTCTCCGGATGCGGCGTCGATGGCGGAAGCGGTGCCCACACGATGAAGAGGGTCGTAACCTCTCTGATTCTCATTCCGGTGATTACGTGGGTGGTTCTGTTCGCCCCCTCTTACCTATTCGCCGCCACGGTTTGTCTTTTCGCTTCGCTCTGCTGGATGGAGTATGCGGGCATCGCGTCGCACTACGCTGCGCGTTTTTCGGCGTGGTCCGGATGGGCGCCTGGTTTGGCCTTTTTGCTGATCCAGCGCGATGAGCTGTTGCTATTAATCGGTATTGTGCTGGCCGCGCTCGGGTTTGCCTTGCGGACCGATACGTTGCGCGACGCGTTCCCGTCGGCCGGCCTGTTCACCCTCGGGCTGTTGTACACGTTCGGCATGTGGCGATCCGCCATTGCGCTGCACGCCTATAGCGCGTATTGGTTGTTGTTTGCCTTGACGATCAATTGGGTGGGCGATACAGCCGCGTTTTATGTCGGCCGTTCCATCGGCAAACGAAAGCTGGCTCCGTCGATTAGCCCCGGCAAAAGTTGGGAGGGCGCCATTGCCAGCGCCATCGCCGCTGGCCTGTATGGCGTCTTCTTTTTGCGCTGGGCGCTGCCGGATGTCCCGCTTCCCTATGCGGCTCTGTTGGCCGTGGCCGGCAACGCGGCGGGGCAAATTGGCGATTTGGCCGAGTCCGCACTCAAGCGGGGAGCCGGCGTCAAGGACTCCGGTACGACGCTTCCCGGACACGGCGGGTGGCTCGATCGTCTGGATTCCAGCCTCTTCTCCATGCCCGTGGTCCACCTGCTGATTGGCCTCTGCCGCCTCGCTTCCTGACCCGCAAAAAAGTTTCTTACCACTGATTAAAACTCTCGGGCTATTCCGTATTGTCAGGTGCAGAGGACATGACAATGAATATTCCGGAACATATGAAGAGCGGCCGGGAACTGGTTCCCGGACAGTCGTTGGACATGACCGTCCCCGTTGGACGGCCCGGACGAATCACGATCTTCGCATCGGCCACCAGCCGGTCTCTGGCTGTTGCCAGCCCGGCGCGCTACCGTGTGGAACTGTTTGCTCCCGGTTCGCCCACTCCGGTGGCAGCCCGCGAGGTGCACACCACCGGTGCGCTCGGCATTCTGGAGTACGACGCGAAAGCGACCGCCGGCCTGTGGCTCGCCCGCGTTACCAACCTGAACGGCCAACCGCTGCAGGCCACGCTGGAAGCCAGCTATCCCGGCATCGGCGATCTGCAGACCCGCAACTTTCCGGCTCATTTCCTGGAAGCAGTCGCCAACCGGCTGCTATCGGAAACCTCTGTTCAACTTCACCACGGGCGCAATGCCAGCGTTATCCGGTTCGCTCCGGCTCTCGGGTTACGGGAGTTCCGCTTCACGCTTCCGTCCCTGCGCCGCAGCATTTCCCCGCCGCTATTACCCGCTCTCGACATCCAGCAGCAGGTGAACAGCATCTCCAGCAACGCCTTCCGGCTGCGGCTTCTGCCCGGTTCGTTGGCCAACCCAGGCGGAACGCTACGGATGGAAATTGGGTTTGAAGAGCGTGGCGTGGAACTCGTCGGCAGTTTCCCCATTCACATGGCCCGCATGCGTCTGATCGTAGAGATGGATCTGGCGAGTCTGGAAAACCGCATCGCGTTCAGTAATGTGCGGGTTACCTTCGACTGCGATGCCAACACCCAGTCCCTGCCGGTATGGATTTGCAATCCTATCTTCGATTTCCAGGAGCGGCTCCGCGAAGCTGTCCGCTCCAGTGTCCGCGCCGCCTTCGAAGAAGAAGAGACGGCGACCGCCCTGGCCAACGGTTTTGAGCGCGGGATGGAGAGCGTCCTGGGCGCGAACGCTCGCGTGGCAACGGTACATATGGAAAATGGACTGCTCTGTCTGGGTTTGATCCGTCCGGTCCGCGCCGCTGTGGCCTGAGTGAGGTACCATGGGCTCTTCGCCAGAGCTCATGTCCCATCCGCTCCTTCTCCATTCCGTTAGCTACGCCGGCCTTTGGGGCCAGGTTCAGTTGTCCGTGGATGATTTCCTCGCGAAAGCCGCCTCGCTCGGCTACGCGGGCGTTATGTTGATGGCGAAGCGGCCGCACGTCTCGCCGCTCGATTATGACGCGGCGCGCCGGGCGCATCTGCGGGCCGAACTGGCCAAGCATGACCTGCATCACAACGTCCTGGCCGGGTACTGCGATCTGACGGCGGGTCTAGACCGGCGGGATATCCCGCACAAAGAGATTCAGCTCGCCTATTTGACGAGTCTTTGTGAGTTGGCGCATGACCTCGGCATTGGCGTTGTCCGCATTTTTACCGGGTATGAGTCGCCGCACGCTTCCTTCCCGGAGCAGTGGAATTTGGTCGTTGACACGTTGGCGGAGGCCGCGCGCCGCGCCGCCGATTGCAATGTGGTCCTTGGTCTTCAGAATCACCATGACATCGCCGCCGGCTATGAAGCTCTGCACGATATTTTGCACACAGTGAACTCGCCGAACTTGCGTGCTTTGTTTGATGCCTGGGCGCCGGCGCTCCATGGGGCGGATCTTGAAACGGCTGGCACTGCGCTGGGTGCGCACACCGTACACACGACGATTGCAGACTATCAGCGCCGCCCTCGCTACAAATACCAGCCAGCTTTGATTAATTACGAGGCGCAATTGCCCGCGGTTGTCGCCGTTCCCATGGGCGAAGGCTTCATCGACTATCGTCTTTTCCTGCGCGCCATGAAAACCAACGGCTTCAAGGGCACGATCGCCTACGAAATGTGCTCGCCTCTTCGAGGCGGCGGCAGCCTGGAGAATCTGGACCGTTACGCGCGGCGTTTTCTCGAATGGGCGATCGAAGCGGGATTAACCCGTTAAGTTCGATAAAATGGAGGATTCATGCCTCCATACCGTTCCCGTACTTCTACCCATGGCCGCAACATGGCCGGCGCTCGTGCCCTGTGGCGCGCCACCGGCATGAAGGAAGGCGATTTTGGCAAGCCGATCATCGCCATTGCCAACTCCTTCACCCAGTTCGTGCCTGGCCACGTGCATCTGAAAGACCTCGGCCAGTTGGTCGCGGCAGAGATTGAAGCCAATGGCGGCGTCGCCAAGGAATTCAATACCATTGCGGTGGACGACGGCATTGCCATGGGCCACGGCGGCATGCTCTATTCGCTGCCCTCGCGCGAATTGATCGCCGACGCGGTGGAATACATGGCGAATGCGCACTGCGCCGACGCGTTGGTTTGTATCTCCAACTGCGACAAGATCACCCCCGGGATGTTGATGGCGGCACTGCGGCTCAATATTCCCACGGTCTTTGTCTCCGGCGGCCCCATGGAAGCCGGAAAGGTGAATTGGCAGGGCACGACGCGCATGGTCGATTTGATTGACGCCATGATCGAAGCCGCGGACAAGAAGAACTCCGATGCCGATGTCGCCGAAATGGAGCGCTCCGCTTGTCCCACTTGCGGCTCCTGCTCCGGAATGTTCACGGCGAACTCTATGAACTGCCTGACGGAGGCGCTGGGCCTTGCGCTTCCCGGCAACGGTTCTGTCCTGGCCACGCACGCCGCCCGCAAGGATCTTTTCCTGCGGGCCGGACGCCTGTCGGTGGAACTCGCGCGCCGCTACTACGAACAGAACGATGAGACGGCCCTGCCCCGTTCCATTGCCAACTTCGCCGCGTTTGAAAATGCCATGGCGCTCGACATCTCCATGGGCGGTTCCACGAACACCGTGCTGCATCTGCTTGCCGCTGCGCAGGAAGGTCAGATTGGGTTCACCATGCAGGACATTGACCGGCTCTCCCGGAAAGTTCCCTGCCTGTGCAAGGTAGCTCCCGCGACCAATAAGTTCCACATGGAAGACGTGCACCGCGCCGGCGGCGTGATGGCGATTCTCGGCGAGTTGGACCGTGCCGGTCTCATTCACCGAGACACCTATACCGTCCATACCAAAACGTTGGGCGATGCGCTCGCGCAGTGGGACATCGTCCAGACCGCCGATGAGAAAGCCAAGGAGTTCTACCGCGCCGCGCCCGGCGGCGTGCCAACCCAGGTAGCCTTCTCGCAGAATCGCTATTACCCGGAGCTCGACGCGGACCGTTCCGCCGGCTGTATTCGCGACAAAGGGCACGCCTATTCGCAGGATGGCGGCCTGGCTGTGTTGTTCGGCAATCTCGCTGAGCGCGGCTGCATCGTGAAGACCGCGGGCGTGGATGAGAGCATTCTAAAGTTCACGGGCGCCGCCAAAGTTTGTGAAAGCCAGGAGGAGGCGGTGGAACGCATTCTGGGCGGACAGATCGTTGCCGGTGATGTGGTTGTGGTCCGGTACGAAGGGCCCAAAGGCGGCCCCGGCATGCAAGAGATGCTCTACCCCACCTCCTACTTGAAATCGGTGGGACTTGGGAAGCAGTGCGCGTTGCTGACCGACGGACGGTTTAGCGGTGGATCGTCGGGCCTCTCGATTGGCCACGCTTCACCCGAAGCGGCCGCGGGCGGCGCGATCGGTCTGGTGGAAGAGGGTGATCCGATTGAGATCGACATTCCGAACCGGTCGATCCGCCTCGCCATTCCGGACGAAACGCTGGCCGAACGGCGGGCGGCAATGGAAGCGCGCGGTGTGGATGCCTGGAAACCGCTAGGTCGCGAAAGAGTCGTCTCTACAGCATTAAAGGCCTATGCGGCGTTGACGACCAGTGCGGACACGGGAGCCGTGCGAGACTTGGCGCAACTCGGTTAGTTCATAAACGCCAACACAAAAAGGGCGGCTTCCTGGGAAGCCGCCCTTTTTCTTTTTTACCGACTGCCTAAAACTGGTACAGTTCTGCAATCACTGGCTTTGTGTCGCCGCCAGCGCCAACAGTAGCCTCTTCGGCAATCAACTGCCGGATGAAGATTCCCGTTTCGCCCAGGTAGACTTCGAACTCCGCCGGGTGGGGCAGGGAACCTTGAATCAGCGCTTCCGAAAGCGGATCTTCAATATACTTCTGCAGCGCCCGGCGCAGAGGACGCGCCCCGTAACTGCGATCCACCAGAGTCTTTTCCAGAATGTATTTTGCCGCGTCAGGCAGCAGCTTGATCTTGATCTGCTTGGCGGCCAGGTTGGTATTCACCTGCTCCACCAATAGAAACATGATCTGCAGCAGATCCTCGTCGGCCAACGACGTGAAGAGAATCACCTCATCTAACCGGTTCAGGAACTCCGGATTGAAGGCCTTCTTCACTTCGGTCATCACCTGGTCTTCCACCTTGGCAGGCATGCTGGAAGACGGCGCCGAGAAACCCAGCGTCGCTTTCTTGTCCAGGAAGCGGGCGCCAAGGTTGGACGTCATGATGATCATGGTGTTTTTGAAGTCCACCGTGTTGCCGAGACCGTCGGTCAACTGGCCATCTTCAAACACCTGCAACAGGATGTTATAGATGTCCGGGTGCGCCTTTTCGATTTCGTCCAACAGAATGATCGAATAGGGCTGGCGCTTGACGCGTTCGGTCAACTGGCCGCCCTCTTCATAGCCCACGTATCCGGGAGGCGAGCCGATCAACTTGGAAACCGAGTGCTTCTCCATGTACTCCGACATGTCGAAGCGAATCAGGGACTTCTCACTGCCGAACAGGAAATCGGCTAGCGCGCGAGCCACTTCCGTCTTGCCGACGCCCGTGGGTCCCAGGAAAAGGAACGAGCCGGCGGGACGCTTGGGCGATTTCAAACCCGCGCGGGAACGGCGGATTGCTCGGGCCAAGGCGCTGATCGCTTTTTCCTGGCTCACAACCCGCTTGTGCAGCTCTTCTTCAATCCGGAGCAGTTTTGCGACTTCTTCTTCCCGGATCGCCGTCATCGGTACGCCGGTCCACCGCGCCACGACATCTTCAATGTCGTCTTTGGTCACCACGCCCGTCGACGTATCGTCCAGGTTGTACTTTTCGCGGAGGCCGCGCAGGTTCTCGCGTTCTTTGCGTTCTTCGTCCGAATAAAACCGCGCCTTTTCGAACTCGTGGTTCGCAATCGCGTTTTCCATCCGGTGCACGATGAACTTGATCCGTTTCTGGATCTCCGACACTTCGGCGGGCAGCGTGGTCTGTTTCAGCTTCACGCGCGCCCCAGCCTCGTCGATTAAATCGATGGCCTTATCCGGCAGAAAACGATCGGGGATAAAGCGGTTGGACGCGAACACCGCCGTTTCAATCGACTCGTCGGTATACGCCACGGCATGGAACTTCTCATACCGTTCCTTAATGCCGAACATGATCTTGATGGCATCGCTCTCGTTGGGCGGCGGCACCTTGACGGCCTGAAAACGGCGTTCTAGGGAACGGTCCTTTTCAATCGACTTGCGGTACTCGGCCGGCGTCGTCGCGCCAATGCACTGAATCTCCCCGCGGCTTAGCGCCGGCTTCAAGATGTTAGCGGCGTCGAGCGACCCTTCGGCCGAACCAGCGCCCACCAGCGTGTGCAGCTCGTCGATGAAGATGATGGCGTTCTGGTTCTCCATCAGTTCCTTCATGATCGTTTTCAGACGCTCTTCAAATTGGCCGCGGTACTTCGTGCCCGCAACGATCAGAGAAAGGTCCAGAGCCAGGATGCGTTTTTCGCTCAGGAATGACGGTACGTCGCCGTCGGAAATCCGCTGCGCCAGGCCCTCCACAATCGCTGTCTTGCCGACGCCCGGTTCCCCAATCAGCACCGGATTGTTTTTCGTCCGGCGGCAGAGGATTTGCACGACACGTTCCAACTCATGGTCGCGCCCGATGAGCGGGTCCAACTGACCGTCAATCGCGGCCTGCGTCAGGTCTCGCGAGAACTCAGCCAGTAACGAAGACTCCTTCGGCCGGTTCGGCGTAATCTTTTCCGAAGAACTGCGGGCGATCTCTTCGCGAACCTGGGACAACCGCAAACCGCGCTCATGCAGGATTTCGGCCGCAAAGCACCGCTCTTCGCGCAACAATCCCAACAAAAGATGTTCGGTGCCAATATGCTTGTGGTTCAGCCGTTCCGCTTCTTCGGCGCCATAGGCAAGTACGCGCTTGCACTCATGGCTGAGCGGCAAATCCACCGACGTCGAAACCTTTTCGCGGATTGTCGTATGGGCTTCGATCTGTTTCCGGATTGACTCAATCGCGGCATTTGATCGCAGAAACCGGTTGGCGAGCGCCTTATCCTCACGCAGCAGACCGAGCAGTAGATGCTCCGTTTCAATGTAGGGGCTGCCGAACTGGGAGGCTTCATATCGGGCAAAGAAGATTACCCGCCTGGCTTTTTCGGTATATCGTTCAAACATGGCTACTCCCCGGCCGTAACTTCGGCCAGACCTCCGTGTTGTAGACGCAAAACCCGGTCGCAGTCCCGGGCGAAGTCACGGCTATGCGTGACGTAAACAGAGGTGAGCTGATGCGTCCGATGCAACTCACTTAATAAATCCGAAATCATCTGGCCCGTCCGTTCGTCCAGATTGCCGGTTGGTTCATCGGCAAAGAGGTATTTCGGTTTGCCGACAAGCGCTCTCGCCAGCACCACTCGCTGCTGTTCCCCGCCGGAAAGTTCGCCACTCCGGTGGTGCGCTCGTGCTCGCAAACCAACTTCATCTAACCTCGCTAACGCCTGTGGCGCTGCTTCGTCGTAGGGTACTCCTCGAATGAGGAGCGGCATCATCACATTTTCCTGCGCGGTAAATTCTGGCAGCAGATAGTGCGTCTGCCACACAAAACCTATCTCACGATTCCGAAAATCAGCCAAACCGGATTCTGAAAGGGACAGCAGATCGTTATGACCGAAGTATATCTTACCGCCGGATGGCCTGTCCAGACCGCCTAAACAGTGCAAAAGACTGGACTTGCCCGTTCCGGATTCCCCAGTCAGGGCCACTCGTTCCCCGGTTTCAACTGTCAGATTCAAGTTGTGAAAGACCGTAAGAGTCTCATCGCCAGAACGGTACGATTTCGTTAGGCCTTCAGTGCGGATTGCTGCTTCTCCCACACCTCTAAGGCTAACACTCTTGATCGAGGATGCTCCGCGCCAGCTCTGCCACATCTCCTTCTGTATATAGAGATGCTGGATCGTTCGCAGACGATTCGAGGGCCCGCCGCAGGCTCGGAATCATGGGTTGCCGCGTCACGTATCTCAACCAAGCGGCCGCGCAAAGCGCCGAGTAGCGGACGGGCACAGACGGATCAATCAGACACTTTGCCACGGCCTCCTGCACATGTCGCCGCCGAATGCCGTTGCCCAGCCCCTCGACGGCCACGGCCCGCAGATCCTCCGTTTTCCCCGTGGCTCCCATGTAGAGAAAAAGAGGTACGGCTCGGGCGTCGAATAGATTCCAGCGCGTGTGGAGCGCCATCAGTTGCCGCATGGGGTCTGCGGAACCGCGCACAATCGCCAGCAGCCCACGAGTCGCCCGCCGGGAACCAAACTTGCTAATCTGCTGTGCGCAGTCCCGGATTTCGGTGTCGTCGCTCGCGCACCGTACCCGTTCCAAGTAGCGCCGGCAGATCCAAAGTGCGAGGACTAGGTTCGGTAGCTCCCGTTAATTTGGATATAGCCTTCCGTGAAATCACAGGTGTAAAACCGCGCCCGGCCTTTCCCTTCGCCCCTTATTGTAAACGAGATATGGCAATCTGGTTCGTCCAGCAGTTTGGTCAGTTCCGCTTCCGAGAAGTCCTTCGCCAATCCGCCCTTGCACACCAACAGACCCTGCATCCGGATATCGACGTTCTTCAAGTCGAATTCCACGCCCGCATTGCCCGCCGCCATCATCACGCGGCCCCAGTTCGGGTCGCTACCGGCAATCGCGGTCTTCACCAGGGGCGAATTGCCGATCATCCGCGCGATCTGCATTGCCTGTTTGTCGTTCTGCGTGCCTTCCACGTCGATGGTGACCAGTTTCTTGGCCCCTTCGCCGTCGCGCGCGATCTGTTTGGCGAGATCCTCCATCACTACCGTCAATGCTTCGGCGAACAACGCCTTGTCGCCGGCCGACATCGTCAACCCGCTTGCTCCATTGGCCAGCAGGTATACCGAGTCGTTGGTCGACGTATCGCCGTCTACGCTCATCGCGTTGTAGCTGCGGTCGGCCGCTTTTTTCAGCATCCGCTGCAGTTCGCCGGCCGAAAGCTTGGCGTCGGTCATGATGTAGCCCAACGTGGTCGCCATCAGCGGCTGTATCATCCCGGAGCCCTTCGTCATGCCGGCAATCTGAATCGTGCCGCCCTTCACAGCCAGTGACGCGTGCGCCTTCTTGGGAACCAGATCGGTCGTCAAGATCGCCTTCACTACGTCCTCGAACCGGTCAGCGGACAATCCCGCCGCCAAGTCTGCCGCCTTGGAGGTAATCTTGGTGGCATCCAATTCCACGCCGATGACCCCCGTGGATGCCGGCAATACCTGCGCTGCCGGGACTTTCAAAGCCTTGGCAATGGCCTTGGTCGTCGCCTGGGCGACCTTCATGCCCGTCCGCGTCACGCAATTCGCATTGCCCGCGTTGGTCAGAATCGCACGGGCCACGCCACCCGTTTCCGCCAGATTCGCTTTGGAAAGGATCACCGGCGCAGCCATCGCCTTGTTCTGCGTAAATACACCCGCCGCCGCTGCCGGCACATCGGAAACGATCAGCGACAAGTCGTCTTTTTGCGCCTTGCGAATGCCGGCATACAGTGCCGAATAGCGGTACCCAAGCGGTAAGTTCACGTTATTTTCCCAGGAATTCATTCTCTACCAACCGTGCGCCGTTGGCGAAGCTGTCTCCGCTCACGCGCTTGCGGCCTTCCGGCTGCACATCCACCAGTTCCAACGACGTTCCGCCGCCGCATCCGGCCACCAATCTCTTGCCGCGCAGTACTAACTGGCCTGGTTCCAACCCAGCCTCGTCCGCAATCCGCGCCGTCAGCACCTTAAGTCCCGCGCCGCGAAACGTTGTCGCCGCGCCCGGCCACGGCGTAAACCCGCGCAATCTGTTGTAAATCTCAGCCGCCGGCCGCGTCCAATCTACGATCCCGTCTTCCTTTTTCAGGATCGGCGCCAGGGTAGCCGCTGTATGGTCCTGCGGTTCCGGGACAATTTGCCCCCGTTCCAACATATCCAGCGTCTCAATCAGCAGGTCCGCGCCCATCGCCGCTAGCCGTTCCGATAATTCCGGAGCCGTCTCGTTTTCCCCGATGGCCGTCTCGTCTTTGCGCAGCATATCGCCCGTGTCGAGTCCCGCGTCGATCTTCATCGTCGTCACGCCGGTGTCGGCATCGCCGTTGGCAATTGCCCACTGGATCGGCGCCGCGCCCCGATAGGAGGGGAGCAGAGAGGCATGGACATTGATAACGCCCAACGGAGCCAGGTCGATGATCGCCTGGGGCAGAATCTGCCCGTAACCGACCACTACCATCGCCTTCGCCCCGAACGTGGCCAACTCGGCTACCGATTCCGGCCGCCGGATCCGTTCCGGCTGATACACCGGCAACCCCAGCCGTAACGCTGCCTCTTTCACCGGTGAAATCGCCAACTCCTGTCCGCGCCCTTTCGGCCGGTCCGGCTGGGTGTATACCGCGGCAATGGTGTGTCCCGCTGCCGCCAGCGCTTCCAGTGTGGGTACCGCAAACTGCGGCGTCCCCATAAAAACGACTACCACTCGCCGGCCTTCACAAGCTTGGAGATCTTCCGGCGAATCAGGTCGCGCTTCAGTGGCGAAAGGTGTTTCAGAAATAGAATGCCGTGCAGATGGTCAATCTCGTGCTGCAATGCTCGCGCCAGCAACTCTTCGCCTTCCACTTCAATCGGATTCCCTGCCACGTCAAACGCGCGCACCCTTGCCGTCATCGCCCGCCGCACGTCTTCGCGGAAGCCCGGAATGCTTAGGCAGCCTTCCTCGCCCAGCTGCTGCCCGTCCTTGGCTACAATCTCGGGGTTGATCAGCACCAGCTTCTCGTTGGGTTCTTCCCCTGCCGAGGTGTCAATGACCGTCAACTGCTGCAGAATTCCCACCTGCGGAGCCGCCAGACCGACGCCCTTATTGGCGTACATGGTCTCAAACATGTCATCGACCAGTTTCTGCAACTCCGGCGTTCCGAAATTGGTGACTTTCTCGCATGGCGTCTCCAGCACCGGATCGCCGTATTTCTTAATCTCCAGGACCATTAGAAGTTCCGCACCTGCTCCAGATACCCATCATAATTCCGGCGCGTTTCTTCCAGCGAATCCCCGCCAAACTTCTCCAGAAAGACCTGCGCCAGCACGATGGCGACCATCGCTTCGCCAATCACGCCCGCGGCCGGGACCACCGCGACGTCGCTGCGCTCATAGGCAGCCTTCTCGGCGTCCCGCGTCACGATGTCCACGCTTTCCAGCGGACGCCGCAGTGTGGAAATCGGCTTTAGAAAGCCGCGTACGAACAGGTCTTGCCCGTTGGTAATGCCGCCTTCCAGGCCGCCCGCCCGGTTCGCCCCGCGGAAAAACGAGCGCTCTTCCTTGTTGTAGTGGATCGTGTCCTGCACTTTGGATCCGAACGCCGCCGCGCCTTCCTCGGCAAAGCCAATTTCAACGCCTTTCACCGCCTGCATGGAAACAATGGCCTGCGCCAGTTTGCCGTCTAACCGCGAATCCCAAGTGATGTGGGAGCCCAGCCCAATCGGCAGTCCATGCGCCACCACTTCGAAAATGCCGCCCACCGTATCGCCGGTCCGGTATGCCTCATCCACCACGGCTTTCATGCGCTGTTCCGCTTCGGGGTCCACGCAGCCCAGCAGTACGTCGTCTTTCTCGGCCAGCGCCACGAGCTCGTCCCACGTCGCTTGCCGGCCCAGTTTCTCCGGTCCCACCGCAATCACATGACTCAACACCGTGATGCCGAACTCCCGCAACAACTCCTTGGCCACCGCGCCAACGGCCACACGCGCCGTCGTCTCCCGCGCGCTCGCCCGCTCCAGAATATAGCGGGCATCGTGGTAGTTGTACTTGATCATCCCCGCTAAATCGGCATGACCTGGCCGCGGACGCAGGACTTTTTTCTTCTTGTCCTCGCTGCCCTCGAAGTCTTCCACCGACATCGGTTCCAGCCAGTTCTTCCAGTCTTTATTCCGGATAATCATCGCCACGGGCGCGCCAATCGTCTGCGAATGGCGCACGCCCGCGACAATCTCCACCGTGTCGGTCTCAATCTTCATTCGTCCGCCGCGGCCAAACCCCTGCTGGCGCCGCCACAACTCGCGATTGATACGCTCCAGGGAGACTGGAACACCGGAAGGCAATCCCGTCAGGGTCGCCACTAAACATTCGCCGTGCGACTCGCCGGCAGTTTCGAAACGGAACATGAACTCTCTATTCTCTCAAATACCGGGGTCGTTCCGTACCCACTTTCGCAGCGTCTCCCATAAAGACTCCAACGTGACCGGTTTCGACAGGTGATCGTCCATTCCTGCCTCCCGGCAACGCCGCAAATCCTCCGGAAATGCCGCCGCCGTGAGCGCCACCACCGGCACGTTCCGGTCTGCCGCTTGCGCCCGGATTCGCCGTGTGGCTTCAAACCCGTCCATCTCCGGCATCTGACAATCCATCAACACCACATCGAACTCAGCAGCTCCCAGACGCTCCAGCGCCTCCCGTCCATTGCCGGCCACCTCCACGCGGCACCCCAGTTTCTCCAGCATCCGCTTCGCCACGCGCTGATTTACCAGGTTGTCTTCCACCAGCAGAACCGCCGTCCCTTCCATACGTTCCAATTCCGCCTGCCGCTGCGTCCGTCCGCTATCCAGCGGCCTCCCGCACAGCGCGGCCGCCAAGTCCCGGCTCTTTAGCGGAGGGGCCAGCACCGCCGCCTTGCGCCTTTCTGTCATTCTCCGCTCTCGCCCGATCACCACTGCCGCCGGAGTCGTCGTCGGACTACAGTTGGCCTCGTCGCAGATTACCAGCGGTGCGCTGTCATCCACTGTCACCCCCGCCGCCTCCAACATCTGCGAGAGCAACTGCCGCGCCGGCCCTGCCTGCATCCGCAATGCGCACCGTTCCGGAAGGGCCACGTGTTCGTTCTCGCCCACTGTCGGCAACGGGATGTGAAAAGAAAACTCGCTCCCCTGACCCACCACGCTCGAACAAAACATCTGTCCGCCCATCCGCGTCACCAGTTCGTTGCTGATTGCCAACCCCAACCCCGTTCCCCCGAATCGCCGCGAGGTCGACGAATCGGCCTGCGTAAACCGGTCGAACAAGCCATGAATCTGGTTGGCGTGAATTCCAATTCCTGTATCGCGCACGGTAAACCGCACTTCGCCCGGTCCCACCGTGTCCACCCAAAGCGACACCGTCCCCTGCGTCGTAAATTTGATCGCGTTGCCCAACAGGTTCAGCACAATCTGCCGGATTCGTCCGGCGTCCCCGCTCACCTCTCGCGGCGTTTGCGGTCCAAGAATGACCCCCAGCAGCAACCCCTTCTCCGCCGCCCGTGGTTGCAGCAGGTCCACCGTATCTTCCAACATGCGGTGCAGGGAAAAGGGGGCCGACTCGAACTCCAAACGGCCCGCTTCAATCTTTGAAAAATCCAGAATGTCATTGATGATGTCCAACAACGATTCGCCGCTCCGAACCACCGTGCCCGCCATCTCGCGCTCTTCCTCGCCCATGTCGGATTCAGCCAGCAGCCGTGCCATGCCCAGAATCCCGTTCAACGGTGTGCGAATCTCATGGCTCATCACCGCCAAAAAGTCGCTCTTCGCGCGGTTTGCCTTTTCCGCCCGCTCCTTGGCCGCTTGCAATTCGGCGTTCAGCGCCGTCTGCGCCTCGCGCGCCCGCTCCAACTCCCGCAGATGCGCCGCCGCCGCGGCCTCGGCTCGCTTCCGCGTCGTAGTGTCCCGGCAAGCGCCAATCAAATTGATGGGACTTCCATCGGCTCGCCGCTGTATCAGCGCGCGCCCCTCGCAGTAGCGAATCTCGTCCCCGCACCAGATCTCATAGTCGAACTGCACTTCGTCCCCCCCGCCGCAATTGCGCTTCACCAGCGAACTGAACCGCCGGAAATCGCGCGGCCGTACGACCTTGGCAAAACGGCCGGGCGTCATAGGCCCATTGGGGCGGAGCCGGTGGAGCGCATACATCGCCTCGTCCCACAGAATTTCGTCTTTCTCCAGGTCCCAGGTCCATGTGGCCAATCCCGACGCCTGCAGCGCCAGCCGCAACCTCTCCTGCGCCTCCCACTGCTCCGTAATATCCTGCAGCGTGCCTACCACGCGCGCGCATCGCCCATCCACCACCTCCGCCCGCCCGCTCACCCGCACCTGCCGCATGCGCCCCTTCGCCGTCACAAACGCCGACTGCAAATCGAACGGTTCATGGTGGGTGATCACCCGTTCAAACGCCCGCCGCAGCGTCTCCTGCGTATCCGGGTGGTACCGGTTGATCGATTCCTCTCGTGATACAGGTGCGTCTTCTCCCACTTCATGAATCTGGTACACCTCGCGCGACCACCGCAGCGTGTCCCGCGCCACATCGTACTCCCAGCCTCCGATGCGAGCCAACTGCCCCGTTCGCTCCAACATCTCCTTGTACTCGGCCACCCGCGTCTCCGCCCGTTTCCGTTCCGTGACGTCGGTCTGCAACTGCACGTAACCATAGGCTCGGACCGTTCGTATCTCGAACTGTGTCCAATACTCGTCTCCGCTCGCACGTTTCCCGTTTGCCTCCCCGTTCACTGTCTCTCCGCGCTCCAGCGCCGCCTGCTGTTCTTCTGTCAGCGCCGCTCCTTGCCTCTCCCCCAGCAGCACTTCTAGCGTCGACCCTGTAAGCCGCAGGTGCGCTGCGTTGGCCCACGCTACTCTCCATTCCCCGTCCGTAAGGACCACGGCGGTATCCGTTCGCTCCAATATGCTGGCCAGCGTTTCGATCCGTTCCCGCCGCCCCCGTTCTTCGGTGATGTCCCGGCCCACGCAAAATACCGGTCCCGTACCCCGGCTTCGTTTTGCGTTCCACGAAGTCCAGATCACGTGCCCATCCCGGCGCAGCTTCGCAATCTCCAATCCGCGGATCACCTCCCCGCGCAACGCCCGCCGAAGCGCTTCCGTGCACCGCTCGCGGTCGCTTTCCACGGAAAGCGCGCTCAGCGGCCGGTCCAGCAACTCATGCCGTCCATATCCCAGCGCATTGGGCAGCGCCGCGTTGCAAGCCAGAATCAGCCCGCTTTCGTCCAGTGTGCAGTAAAACTCATCGGAAACTTCGGATATCCGGACAAACGGATCTTCCGCATCTACGCGCGCCGCTCGCGCCGCTCCCAACAAGCTGCCGCAGGCCTCAGCAAACACCGCCAGACACTCGTCCCACTCCGGCCCATAGCCGCCCGGCCTCCCCCCGATCCACGCCTCGCCGAACCGGATTGCGACCGCCACCCGCTCTGTCGGCTCCTCGCCCACGCGCGCCCACGGTTCGTTCCCTTCCGCGGCGTGTTCCACAATCTGGCCGCTCGTGCTCCCCGTTACCCGCACGAGGACCGCCAGCAACAGGCCCAACGCCTCCTGTCCATCCTGCCGGGTAAGGTAGGCCTGCTGCGCCTGCATTATGCCGCGAAGCATCAACTCCAACTGTCGCCCTTCGTTCATAGGCCGTTCGGGGTAGTGCCGCTCCTATTCCTTTTCCCTTGAGGGTAATTCTATACCGCAGTTTCGCACGCTGCCTCCGTCAATTCGCCCGTTTCGTCTGTCAAAAGTACTCGGACGCGGACTCTTTTCTCTAAAGGCGAAAAGTAGGCAGAAATTTTTCTAAAATTACGATTAGAATAAGAAAGCTCCCTCATGCCCGCCCGGTCACCGAAATCCAAAACGGTCCGTATAGGCCACATCTCCATTGCGCTTCTGCCCGGAGAAAAGGTAAAGCGCATCGAGCAGATCTCGCGCGAAGTCCGGGAAGCTTGGCATCCATCGAATATCGTGGAAGAGTTCGATTGCGACACTATCGTTCATGCCCGCTTCAAGCTGGAGCGTTACGAACGTTTTTTTGACCATTTCGTTCGCAGCGGCATCAAGGCCGAGGACATCCGCGGCGCGGAATCCACCTACCACGCCGCTATCCGTACCGCGGAGCGTTCGCTGGAAATTGCCCGCGAGGGCCTGCAGCGCAAACCCCCGGCCCGCGCTACCGACGACGATCTGGCGGCGATGCCGGTCCAGACCCGCGTCCAGTAGCCGCGTCAGGCCAATATCTCTTTCACCACCTCGCCGCTCACGCCGGTCAGCCGCGCGTCCAGCCCCTGGAACTTCACTGTCATCCGGAGATGGTCAATGCCCAGCACATGCAGCATCGTCGCATGGAAGTCATGCACGCTCACCGGCTTCTCCACCGCCGCATAACCTAGTTCGTCCGTTGCCCCGTGGGTAATTCCGCCGCGAATGCCGCCCCCGGCCAGAATGTAACTGAAACCCTTGATGTGGTGGTCGCGCCCATCGCCGCCCTGCGACATCGGTGTCCGGCCAAATTCGCCGCCCCACACCACCAGCGTATCCTCCAACATGCCGCGCTGCTTCAAGTCCCGGATTAGCGCCGCCGTCGGCCGGTCCACCTCTTCGGCTTTCAAGGCCACATTGGCTTTCACGCCGCCATGGTGGTCCCAGTCCCGGTGATAAAGCTGGATAAACCGCACGCCCCGTTCCGCCAGTCGCCTCGCCAGAAGACAATTCGACGCGAAGGATCCGTCGCCCGGCGTCGCCCCATAGTCTTCCAACACGGACTTCGGCTCCGTCGACATATCCATCAACCCCGGTACCGACGTCTGCATTCGGAACGCCATCTCGTACTGGCTGATCCGCGTCAGTATCTCCGGGTCCTGCAGTGACTTATAGGCAGCTTGGTTTAACTTGCCAACCGCGCCAATCGTATCTTTCTGTAACTCCGCGCCCAGTCCGTCCGGATTCTGTATGTAAAGCACGGGATCGCCGATCGAATTCAATTTGACGCCCTGCAACTTACTCGGGAGTATCCCCGCTGACCATTGCCGCGCCGCGATGGGTTGCATCTGTCCCCCGCGTCCCGCCGACATCAGAACCACATATCCCGGCAGGTCTTCCGTCTCCGCCCCCAGCCCATACAGTACCCACGAACCCATGCTCGGCCGCCCCGCGAGAATCGAACCCGTATTCATCAACGTGTGCGCGGGGTCATGGTTGATCTGCTCGCCCCACATGGACCGGATAATACAGAGGTCATCGGAGACCGATCCCATCTGCGGGAATAGCTCACACAACTCCTGCCCGGACTTACCGAATTTCTTAAATCCTAACTGCGGTCCGTAACAGATCAGAGGCTTTCCCTGTAACTGGGCAATCTGTTGTCCCTTCGTGAAGGATTCCGGCATTGGTTTGCCGTGCATCTCCGCCAGCCGGGGCTTGTAGTCAAGGGTTTCCAAATGCGAGGGGCCGCCCGCCTGATACAAAAAGATCACTCGTTTCGCGGTCGGCTTATGGTGCAGCGGCGTAACCATGCCTTTGGCCAGCAACTGGTCGAGCGCCGTCATTCCCAGCGCGCCCGCTGCCGTCCGTCCCAGAAAAGTTCTCCGTGTCAGCATCTCGTCCTAATTCCTCGTAATCGTCTCGTGCAGGTTCAGCACGGCCCGCGTCACCGTCATCGTGGCGGCCAGTTCCGCCGCATTGGCCCCGGAAAGGCCCGGCGCGTCGCCCACCCGCAGCATGGCCGCCGCTCCCGCTGGGTCGCTATCGAACTTGCGCAATGCCTTCTGATACAGCTCCGCCAGCACGCCCAACTCCTCCGCGTTCGGGGCCCGCCCCAGTGCCCGCCGGAACGCCCACCCTGCCCGTGCCTCCCCCGTTTTTGCAGGAGACTGTTGCAGCGTATGTTGCGCAAATACGCGGGATGCTTCTACAAAGGAGGGGTCATTCAGCAGCACCAGCGCTTGCAACGGCGTATTGGAGGCCGTGCGGTTCATCGTGCACTCTTCGCGGCTCGCCGCGTCGAACGCCACTAGGCTCGGATGCAGAAACGTCCGCTGCCAGAACGTGTATAACCCTCGCCGGTATTGGTCCGGCCCTCGTGTCGCCGAATAGTCCCGTTTCGGGAAGTTCAACGCGGCCAGATATCCCTCTGGCTGGTACGGCCGCACGCTGGGCCCGCCAAAATGTTCGGTCAATAGACCCGAAACGCTCAGCGCTACGTCCCGCACAATCTCCGCATCCACGCGCATCCGGTTCTGCCGCGATAGCAGCTTATTCTCCGGGTCCTGTTCGCTCGTTCCGCTGGAAGCCTGCCGATAGGTTTCACTCATCACAATCAACTTGGCGAGATGCTTCCGGTTCCAGCCGGAGTCCATGAACTCCGCCGCCAGATAGTCCATCACATCCGCATGGACCGGCCACTCGCCCTGCGAACCCAAGTCTTCCAGCACCTTGGAAAGCCCCGTGCCGAAGAATATCCGCCACTGCCGGTTTACATACGCACGGGCCGTCAGCGGGTTGTCTTTCGATATCAGCCAATTCGCCAGGTCCAGCCGGCTCGCCCGCCCTTCGACGGGCAATCGACCCAAAAATCCGGGAATCGCCGGTTCCACCACCGGGCTCGTCTCGTCCATGAAGTTGCCGCGCGCCAGGATACGGGTCGGCTCTGGTTTGGTCGCCTCTGTCACCAGTACCCGCGGAATTGAGAAAGTGAATGCGTCCAACTTCGCCTGTGCCGCCTGCAACGCAGCCACCTGTTTTTGATTGGGCTCCCCGGTCCAGTCCAGAACACGCGCGATCAGTGCCGCTTCGTCTTCGCTCCGCTCTATCGCCGTTTTTTTCAACGCAGCCGTCACCGCGGCCGGTAGTCCCTGGTCTACCATTGCGTGTTTCTTGCTCTGTGGGTCCATGATCGGCGCGGCCAGTCCCGGCGAAAGCGCAATCCGCACCCGGCCCGCCGTCGCCTTGCGGTACGGCGTGTCCTGCCGCAACCGGATCACGATCCGTGTATCGGCCTTGGTCGCCAGCGGTTCCTGCAGCCGCAGCGCCAGAAACGGCAGCATCCCGTCGTGGTACGGAGACCCTCCCCAGCCCGTCGCCGGATTGCCGTCAATCGCGTTCATCGGGTTCTGGTCCAGGTTGTAAAAACCCACGCCGCTCGCTGCTGTCGCAAAACGTAGCTTCTTCCCGCCCGGCTGCACCTCTGCCTCCACTTCGGAAATCATCAACCGGTCTGCTCCCCGCGCTACGCCCAGCCCCGGCAGCGATTCATCCTGTACCGCCATCACCCCCAACTGGGCCCAACGTCCCGCGCCTGGAGCAATCGTGATCGTATAGGTCTCATTCTCCGGATTCGGCCCCGAAGCAACCACCAGCCCATTGCCTGTCAATTCGGTTCCCGGAATCTTCGCGTCGTTGTGGATCGTCAATTTTGCCTTGATGGCGCTGGCCGCCACCGGACGTTGATACTCCCACCGCAACTCGCCGGCCGCATTCCGTTTCTGCAACTCTTCCACTGTGCCCCGATGCTTCGCCAGCGCCGCGCTCGCCTCGTCAACCGCCTTCTTCAACCCAGCCCGCTTGGCCGCTTGCTCCGGAGTAGCTAAGTCCAACTGGGAGCCCCACGCTTTGGGTCCCCGGTCCGGTACCAGCCCGGTCTCTTTGATATCGGCGAAGAACGCCTTCATGGCATAGAAATCTTTCGCGGTGAACGGATCGAACTTATGGTCATGGCACTCGGCGCAGCCCAGCGTCGAGCCCAGCCAAACCGTGGCCGTCGTCCGCACCCGGTCCGCGCCATACTTCGCCAGATATTCTTTCGGTTGCACGCCGCCCTCGGCCGACACGCGCAGAATCCGGTTATAGGCGGAGGCCGTCTTCTGCTTCGGTGTGGCATTGGGCAACAAATCGCCCGCCAACTGTTCCCGTGTGAACTGGTCGAACGGCTGGTTCTCATGAATCGATTGCAGAACGTAGTCGCGGTATGGCCACGCCGGAATCGGATTGTCTCCATGAAAGCCCGCCGTATCGGCATAGCGCACCGCGTCCAGCCAGTGCATGGCCTGCTTTTCCGCGTAACGTTGGGAACCGATCAGTCGGTCCACCAGCCGCTCATAGGCATTGGCTGCCGTATCGTTCACAAAGCGGTCCACTTCCTCTGGGGCCGGCGGAATGCCCGTCAGGTCCAATGACAAACGGCGGATCAGCGTGCGCCGGTCGGCTTCTGTGGCTGGTTGCAGCCCGCTTTTGGCCAGCCGCGCCCGGATCAGGGAGTCGATAGAAGCGTTGCCCGCCGGGCGCCGCACCGGTTCGTAGGCCCAATGGCCTTCATACACCGCGCCCTCCGCCACCCAACGCCGGATCGTGTCTTTCTGGGCGGCCGTTAGAGTCTTGTGGGCGGAAACGGGAGGCATGACATTGCCCCCATCGGAGAAAATGCGCTGAATAATGTGGCTCTTGGCCGGGTCGCCGGGGACAATCGGAGCGAGTCCGCGCCGGTTCGGTTTGATCGCTTCCTCACGGATATCCAGCCGCAGGTTTGCCATCCGGCTGGAGCGGTCCGGGCCATGGCAGCGGAAGCAGGTATCGGACATGATCGGGCGTATGTCGCGGTTGAAACGGACCGGTTCCTGCGCCAACAGGGCGAGGCTGGAACAGAGGAGAAAAAGGAGCATCCGCACGCCTCAAGCATATACCGGATCGCATATCCTGGAACGATGGAAACTCTCGGGAAAGTGGCATTGGTAACAGGCGCGGGCAGTGGAGTGGGCCGTGCTGCGGCGGTCTGTTTGGCGCAGGCCGGTTATCGGGTGGCGATTGCCGGACGCCGGGCCGCGGAACTGGAAAAAACGGCCGCCGCCGTCCCCGGCGGCATGTTGGCCGTGCCGACCGACGTGAGCGACCCCGCGGCCGTCAAGGCCCTGTTCGCCGCCGTGAAGGAGAAGTTTGGCCGACTGGACGTATTGTTCAACAATGCGGGCATGAGCGCCCCCGGCGTTCCCATGGAGCAGGTGACCTACGAACAGTGGTCTGCCGTGGTGGGAGTAAACCTGACGGGAGGTTTCCTATGCGCCCAGGAAGCGATGCGAATGATGAAGGAGCAGACGCCCCGAGGCGGCCGGATCATTAACAACGGGTCGATCTCGGCCCAGACCCCTCGCCCGAACTCGGCGCCCTACACGGCAACCAAGCACGCCATCACGGGCCTGACGAAGTCGATTGCCTTGGATGGCCGACCCTTTGACATCGCCTGCGGCCAGATCGACATCGGCAACGCCGCCACGGAGATGACCGAGCGCATGCAGCACGGAGTTCCCCAGGCCAACGGAACCATGATGGTCGAGCCCCGCATGGACGTGCAGCACGTCGCCGAGGCCGTCCTCCACATGGCCAATCTCCCCTTAGATGCCAACATCCTCACCATGACCATCATGGCCACCAAGATGCCCCTCACCGGCCGCGGGTAGACCCGTTCGTCATCGCTAACGAGATCATCGCCTACCAGCAGATTTGCATGCTGCGCACGCCTCTCCAAACTAGAGTCAAATTTTCATTTGTGCTGCTTGTTCGTTGCCGCGTGCACTGGTCTGCTGGTAGTGGATCAGTTTGAATCTGACTATTCGATCAGGTCACCGATGTCGGCGATCTGCCGACGCTTTTGTTTGTATCGCGTCGGGTCGAGCGCTCTGGCATGCTGCGATTTTGGCATTGATGAGCCCAAAACAACTGAACCCTTCGGTCCTTGGGCAGATATTACAAATGCGGCTTGGTCGATAAACTCATATCGGAGCGCCAGATGCGGGGTGTTGCGGGTTCTTTTGAACGATAGCGCAATATTCTCCTATTGCCACCGAGGCACTTCGGCGGGTAGTGTCGAATCAGTTGGAGGCGAGAAAGGAAACCTATGAGACTAGGAAACTACTTAGACCACCAGAAACGACTGCTCATCGAGATGGGGAAGCGCAAAGTAGCGCCTCAACCTAACATTGAGGCTCAAACGGCAGCCTATGCAGATGCAATGGATATTCACGGGCAAGGGAGGGATCGCATTCGCGAGGTACTACTCTCGCTGCTGAACTGAACCGGATAAACGTTCGCCCCGCGCCTTGCGTTGACCAGCCGCGCCTAGCTATTCATGGCCACGGTCGAGTACACGGATAGAGGAATTTGGATTCACGGCACTACGGAATCGGCATCTAGGTCTATACAGGAAGCGGTCTTTCAGTTCCGCTCCAACCACGACTTAGATGATACGAATTGGCAAACCCGGGATTACGGCACTTTCAACATAGACCTCGATGTCTGGATTGACCAACCATTTAGTCCCGGTTACCGTGAACCATTCACGATTCCGAACGACGGAGATGCTGGACCTAAAGTAAGTGCACTGCTCGAAGATTTGTTTCAAAAGCAGCTAGCCTGACACGCCGACCGAAATTCAAGCTGACCCTCTACCGATCGGCGTAGTGGAACAAGCTGGAAATGTTTTACGCTGACTCAGCTGCCGTTGATGCCGTGCTCCAGCAAGCTCAAGAAATTTCCCATGGTGCACGGAAAAGATGATGGTTTTGTTGCGTCGATGCGCAGGGCGCCAGAGTCCGCTAAATCACCTACCCCAACACCGCCCGAATCACATGCCCATGTACATCGGTCAAACGGCGGTTGATCCCGTTGTGGTACCAGGTCAACTTCTCATGGTCCAGCCCTAACAGCTGCAACACGGTCGCCCAATAGTCGTGCACCGTCGCTGTATCCGTCGCCGTCCGCCGCCCGAAATCGTCAGTGGAGCCATAGCTGGCGCCCTTCTTCACTCCCGCGCCGGCCAGCCAAACGGTATAGGCGTCCGGGTTGTGGTCGCGTCCCAGCGTCCCCTCTTGATGCGTCGGCATCCGGCCAAACTCCGTCGTCCACAACACCAGCGTGTCGTCCAACAGCCCGCGCCCGCGCAAATCAGCCAAAAGGGCCGCCGTAGGCTGGTCAAAAATCGGAAAATGCCGCTCGTAGTCGGCCTTCAACGTCTTGTGCGCATCCCAGTTCAACAAACCGTCGACGCCCGACGCCCGCGACGCGCAATATAACTGCACATACCGCACCCCCCGCTCCGCCAATCGCCGCGCCAACAAGCAGTTCCGCGCATACGCCGCCAACAGCGGGTTGGCGTGGTCTGTCCCATACAGTTTATGGGTTGCCGCGCTCTCGCTGGCCAGATTCGACACTTCCGGAGCCGACAACTGCATGCGCGCCGCCAAGGCGTACGAAGCAATCCGCGCCCGCAACTCGGAGTCGCCCGCATGCCGCTCCGCGTGCCGTTCGTTCAGCCGCTGCGCAAACGCCCGGGTCGCCTCGTCCCTTTCCTGGCTCATCCCCGCCGGCCGTTCCAAATTGCGAATCGTCTCGGAAGCGTGAAACGAGATTCCCTGGTGTTCAGCGGGTAGAAATCCCGACGACCAGTTGGCCGGTCCCGAGGGCGGAATGCCCCGCACATCCGGAATCGCCACATACGCCGGCAAGTTCTCGTTCATTGACCCCAAGGCGAAGCTTGTCCAAGCGCCGGCCGCCGGAAACCCTTCAAAAACAAAGCCCGTATTCATCGCGACGCAAGCCGGTCCATGCGTATTCGTGCGCGAAGTCATCGAATGAATAAACGCCAGATCGTCTGCCGACTCGCCCAGGCGCGGCAACATCTCCGTCATCCACCGTCCCGATTGCCCCCGCTGCACAAACTTCCAGGGGCTCTTCATTAGGTTGCCGTTCGCCCCTTGAAAGGAAACCTCCTTTTCGCCGCCCGGCATGGGTTGGCCGCTACGCTTTTCCAGCTCCGGCTTGTAGTCGAACGTATCCAGGTGCGATACGCCGCCAGGACAGAAGATCTGAATCACCCTCTTGGCCTTCGCCGGAAAGTGCGTCCCTCCGCCGCGCAGCAGATCGGACAGCGCAATCGCGCCGAGCCCGTGGAGCAAGTGCCGCCTTTTAATAGACATAGACAAACTCATTCGTGTTGAATAGCGCACGGGTGAACGCCGTCATGCCATGCCGCTGGATGAGCCCTTGCGCCTCGGCGCGTTCAGCAGTCTCCGGAGCCCGCCCAAAGGCAATCGCAAAACCGCTCCCGACCGGGTCCGCCTCCGCCCCAATCCGCTTGGCGAACGCCTCCGCCATATCGGTCGTAAAGCTATGATTCAACAGCGAAAGCGCCTGGAGCGGGGAAGTCGTCACCACCCGGCGCGGCTCCGGCAACGAAGAATCCGGACAATCGTATACGCTCAACAGTTCGTTCCGGATTGACCGGGCTGACTGCGCATATACCGACCGCCGGTACGTCTCCGGTCCGAACCGGTCCATCGGAAAGTACGTCGCCACATTATCTACCGTGTATTTATAGAGTTGGAAGCTGGGGCCGCCCACCGTGCCGTTCAGCACGCCAGCCGCCGCCAACATGCTGTCGCGAATCGCTTCGCCTTGCAACCGTTGCGGCGGGAATCGCCACAGGAGTCTCGCATCCGCATCGGCCTTGGCTGCGGCCTCGTTCCAGCCGCCAGACTGCCGGTAAGTGGCTGATAACAATATCTCCCGGTGAATTGGCTTCATCTTCCAGCCGTTGGCGATTAGCCGTTGCGCCAGGTAATCGAGCAGTTCCGGGTGGCTGGGCCGCTCTCCGTTAAATCCGAAGTCGGACGGGGTTGCCACTAGGCCTCTTCCGAAGTGGTTGTGCCACAACCTGTTCACTAACACGCGTGGTGTCAACGGGTTAGCATCGGAGCCAATCCACTTCGCCAAGGCCAGCCGGCGTTCTCCCTCCGGTGCATCCAACGGCAACGTGAAGCCGGGAAGTGCGCTTAAGCTGCCTGGAGCCATCGCCTCTCCGCGCAGCATCACATTGCCGCCCTTCAATAGGTAGACGGGCTGATCTGGCTCTCGAAACTGCCCCGCGTACACCTTGCGGAGCTTCGGAACCTTCGCGAGAGTCTCTTCCGCCTCCGTCCGTTGCCGCTCTGCTTCCGTGAACTCCTGCTTTTCCATAGCGTTAAGTGCTTCGATGGTGAAAAGCCGTTCCTGCTGTTCCTTGCGGGGCGGCAGCCGGTCATCGCCCGATGCCACCTTTTTGCCGTCAATCCAAATGGTGTATTTCGTGGTGGGCGGGACCTGGAATTTCCCTTTTTGCGCCTCCAAACGGTCCGAGGACCATTGCACCTTTTGGATGATTTCGGCAGCGTTTAGCGGAATGCGAACGGTAACCGGCTGGCCCGGCAGGCCGAACCATCGTTTATCGTAGGAGCTATCTGTAAGAAAACGCGGGGAATAGGCGTCCGGGTTTCCTTCGGCGACGCGGGTGGAGGTGGCTTGGGCCGCGGCCCCTGCCGCTACATTTTTGCCGGCCGTATTGAAGATCTCGATCTCATCCAGGCCGCCGGGCGCTCCCTGCGGCAATTCCAGCGTCACTTCGCGCCCGGAAACCGGGCGGAATGTCTCGGCGGTCAGGGTAGAAGAAACCGGTTCCCGGAGCCCGCTCCGCACTCGTTTTTCGGCCTCTGACAGACCGGGTTTTGCCCGGTCTGTCAGGCGGGAAAGTGTTTCTTTTGCTGTGTTTATACGGGCTTCCAACGGACCCGCCGCCGCCTGGTAGGCGGCCCGTTCCGCGGCTGTCGCCACTTCCCGCTCGCCGTGGTAGACGCCGGCGAAGACGGCGGCTAGACGGTAGTAGTCGGCCTGAAGGATGGGGTCGAATTTATGATCGTGGCACTTGGCGCAGTTGACGGTTAAGCCCAAAAACGCCGAAGCCGTAGCATTCACCATGTCGTCGTGGTCGTCGGCGCGCTGTTGCCGTTTCGGCGCCTCTGCCTGGTTTCCGACGGTGTCATGCGGTCCAGCGACCAAAAAAGCGCTGCCAATTTGCACATTTATGTCGCTTTTTGACGCCAAATCACCCGCCAAATGATGCAAAATGAGCGTCTGAAACGACACATCTTCGTTGAGGGAGCGAATGACGAAGTCCCGGAACGGCCAGGCGTTCGGGCGGACATGGTTTTGCTCGTACCCGTTGCTCTCGCCGAAGCGGATGACGTCGAGCCAATGGCGGCCCCAGCGTTCGCCGTAGGCGGGGGAGGCGAGCAGGCGGTCAATAAGAGCCTCGTAGTCCCCGGAAGCGACGAAGGACTCGACTTCCGCCGGAGTGGGCGGGAGACCGGTGAGATCAAAGGTAGCGCGGCGGATGAGTGTGCGGCGGTCCGCCGGCGGGGAGAGTTTCAGTCCCTTTTCAGCTAGCTTGGCCTGGATGAATGAATCGATGGAGGCCCCGGCCGGGTTGGGGCGCAGGGGCTGCAAGGACCACCAGTCCTTGCCGGCGCGTGGGCGCGAGGCGATGGCAAGGTCCTTCTCCCAGGGAGCTCCGTTTGCGATCCAGGCGGCAATTTCGGCGCGCTCTTCCGGCGGCAGCCCGCCGCCCGGAGGCATTTGTCCCGCCTGGACTCTGGCCAGCAACTTCTCCGCTAGAACCCCGGCCGCCGCAGTGCGGGAATGGAGCGTTAACCCGCCCATCTTCGCCTGCGGATTATGGCAGGAAAGACACCGCTTTTGCAGGATTTCCGGGCCGCCGGCCAAAAGGGCCGACGTACTAAATAGAGCAACCGCTACCCAACGCATCCCACACATCGTATCCGATGCGGAGACTCACCGCTTGGCGCGCTACTCCGATTTGGAAGCAGCGGGCGCGGGGGCGGCGGGTTTGGACTCGCTCTTCGTTTCGGTTTTCGTCTCTGTCTTCGACGAACCGCCGGGCTTCGAGGCGCCGCCCTTTCCGTAGTCCGTGATGTAGAATCCCGAACCTTTGAAGTGGAACTG
>DASTML010000013.1:0-37522 GCA_035714175.1 Bryobacteraceae bacterium
CCCCCACCGCGGAACGCGGCCCAGGCAGACCGCCGTTGCCCCCAGCGCCAATGCTATTAATACGTCGGCGCCCCGACGCACGCCGCTGTCAAACAGGACCGGAACTCGCCCTTTCACTGCATCCACAATCTCCGGCAATACTTCCAGCGTCGAGGGCGCATAGTCCAGTGACCGTCCGCCATGATTGGATACATAAATGCCGTCCATCCCGTTTTCCAGGCATAGCAGGGCATCTTCCGCCGTCAAAACGCCTTTGGCGAGAAGCGGCACTTTTACCAGCTTGCGAATTTCCGCAAATTGTTTCCAGTCATACCAAAGCCGGAAATCCCGGATTTTGTAGGGCGTTCTCGGCGGAGCCTCCCGGGTGGAGCGCCGCCCCACCGGCGGCCCCAGGTGCCGGTCATGAAGTTCCCGTTCAAACACCGCCGCCTGTTGGTCGATGGTGACCACAACTGCCTGGCAGCCCGCCGCCTGCGCTTTGCCCAGTGTCTCTTCGTTCAACCCCGGTTCTTCCTTGGGGTACAACTGAAACCAAAATGGCCCCTTGGATGCTGCGCCAATCCGCTCAATCGGCATGCTGGCCACGTTGCTGACAATCATGGTCGTTTGCGCCGCCGCCGCACCCTGCCGCGAGGCCGCCTCTCCTTCCGGATGCAGCGTCAGATGCGCGGCTGTTGGCGAAATAAGAATCGGATACGCCAGGGAGTGGCCGAAGAGCTTCAACTCGGTCGACGGAGGCGTCATATGCGCAGTTGCGCCCGGAACTAACTCCGCCCAGTCAAAGGACTGCCGGTTGCGCCGCAACGTAAATTCACCTTCGCTCCCATAAGCGGTGTAATTGTAGATAATTCGTGGTAACTTAGCGCGGAATACCGGTTCAAAATCGAAGGCCGTCGCCAACTCATCCAGCTTGGGGATTCTCGGATGCGTCACAAACGGGTCGAGTTGCCCGCGCAGCAGCGGCGATCCGGCAAGAAACCCGGCCAGCGCGCCCAGCGCCGCCCGGCGACGCGGGTCTGTAGTCCAGAGGGATTGGCGGGTTGGCATGTCGTGGCCGGGAAACAGTATACAGGAGCCGGCGCGGCCCATTGGTATATCCTGGGACCGTGCAGAAATTTGTAGTCCTGTTGGTGTTGGCAGCGTGTGTGTACGGTGCGGAGGGCGTCAGTTTTCATAAGGATGTGCGTCCTTTGCTCGAACAGCGCTGCGCTGCTTGCCATCAGGCGGGCCGGGGCGCGGCGGGGGTATCGCTCAATAGCTTCTCCGGGGTGAAGGCGGCTCTCCAGCGGCTCGTGCCGGCGGTATCCGGCTCCTCCCCGCGCATGCCGAAGTCCGGTCCGCCGCTGACGGCCGCCGAAGTCGCTTTGCTGGAAAAGTGGATCGGTGCCGGCGCCGTTGACGATACGCCCGCCGGCTTCAATGGGTCCGTTTGGTGGTCGCTGGCCCCGCTCTCAGCGGCTAGGCCTCCTGCTATCTCCTCGCCCTGGATTCGCACGCCCATCGATGCTTTTATCATCGCCAAGTTACAGGAAAAAGGACTAACTCCGTCTCCGGAAGCGGATCGCCGTACCCTGATTCGCCGCCTGACATTTGATCTCCACGGTCTTCCTCCCACTTACGAAGAAACCCAAGCCTTCCTGGCCGACAAGGCGCCGGATGCCTACGAAAAACTGGTCGATCGCCTGCTTGCTTCTCCCCGCTACGGGGAGCGCTGGGGCAGGCACTGGCTCGATGTCGTCCACTATGGCGAATCGCACGGCTACGACAAAGATAAGCCCCGGCGCAACGCTTGGCCCTACCGCGACTACGTAATCCGCTCCTTCAACAGCGACAAACCCTATGCCCGCTTTGTCGAAGAACAGCTTGCCGGGGATGTCCTGTTCCCGGACGATCCGCAGGGTGTAGTCGCCACCGGATTCATAGCCGCTGGACCTTGGGATTTTGTCGGACACGCCGAACTACGCGAAGGCACTACGGACAAGGAAAATACGCGTCTCCTCGACCGTGACGACATGCTGATGACCACCATGTCCGCCTTCTCCAGCATGACGGCCCACTGCGCCCGGTGTCACAACCACAAGTTCGATCCTATTCCGCAGGAAGACTACTACTCGCTCCAGGCCGTCTTCGCTGGTGTCGACCGCGCCGAGCGCCCCTATGACGAGGACCCCGCCATCTATGCGAAACGCCGCGTGCTCCTGGAAGAGCGCCGCGCCATCATGGTGGATCTCCAGCCGTTGTGGGACAAGGCGGCCGCCGTCAGCACGCCGGAAATTCAGGAACTCGACAAACAGCTCCGTATTTGGCGAAACGAAAAGGCCGCTGATAAACTCGCGGCCGGAAATAGCCGCCGTAGGGAACTGGTCAGGGCGCAACTGGATAACCCGACTCTGGCAAGTACGGATCGGCTCGACGGTCTACTTGCCGATGTGGACAAGCGCATCGCGAGCCTCCCCAAACCGCAAATGGTCTACGCCGCGGCCAATATTTTCCCTCTCGGCGGAACGTTGCGCTGGCCCATCAAGCCGCGGCCGATTCACGTGCTGGGGCGGGGAAGTGTCCAAAGCCCCGGCAAGGAAGCCCACCCCGGTGCACTCTCCGCGGTTCCCCGCCTGGCCGCGCGCTTCGACGGCACGGAAAACGGGCCGGAGGGCGCCCGCCGCGCCGCCCTCGCGCATTGGATTACGGACCGCAACAACATGCTTACCTGGCGCTCCATCGCCAACCGTATCTGGCACTATCACTTCGGAGCGGGTCTGGTCGATTCGCCCAACGACTTCGGTCGCATGGGCTCCTTGCCGTCCCATCCCGAACTTCTCGATTGGCTGGCCGTACAGTTTCGCGACAACGGCGGCCGCATGAAACAACTGCACCGCCAGATTCTACTCAGCGCTGTCTATCGGCAGGATTCGGCCGCCGATGCCGCCAAAGCCCGTCTCGACGCCGGTAATCGCTTTCTGTGGCGGATGAACCGCTGGCGCTTGGACGCCGAAAGCGTACGCGATGCCACGCTGCAGGCCGCTGGCCGCCTGGATCTCCAGATGGGCGGCCCCTCTGCCGAACAGTTCTTCTTCAAGGATGATCACTCGCCGGTCTACGACTATACCCGCTTCGATATCGATAGCCCGGGCAGCCGCCGGCGCAGCGTTTACCGTTTCATTGTCCGGAGCGTGCCGGATCCCCTGATGGAACGGCTCGACTGTCCCGACCCCTCCACCATGACGGCTAAGCGCAACACAACCATCACCGCGATCCAGGCGCTGGCCTTGATGAACAACCCGTTGCTTGTCAAACAGGCTGAATACCTTGCGGCACGTGCTCGCGAAGCAGGTCCCGGTCAAACGGAGCAGATTCAGGCTCTCTATCGCCTCACGCTCCAGCGGGACCCCTCCGCTTCCGAAGCAGGCATCCTGGCACGCTATGCAGCGCAACATGGCCTGGAAAACGCCAGCCGCCTCTTGCTGAACAGCAACGAATTCTTGTTTGTGGACTAGTGCAATGAATCGACGTAATTTTCTTTGGAACTTCGGCGGCGGCCTCGGCGGCATCGCTCTGGCCAACCTGCTGCAGGCCTCCGAAGGCCGCCCGCTCGACCACCCCGCCAAGGCCAAGCGTGTGGTGCAACTCTTCATGTCGGGTGCTGCCAGCCAGTGCGACATGTTTGACTACAAGCCCCGCCTCATCGCCAAGAACGGCGAGGTTTGGGACCCGGGCGAAAAGGTGGAACTCTTCCAAAGCACGCCCGGAGCCGTCATGAAGAGCCCTTGGGACTGGAAGCAGCACGGCCAGTCCGGCAAGTGGATGAGTTCACTGGTTCCCCACTTGGCTGGCTGCGTGGATGACATCGCGTTCTTTCCGTCAATGATCTCGAAGTCCAACGTCCACGGTCCCGCCACCTTTCTGCAGGCTTCGGGATTTGTGTTGCCCGGCTATCCCAGCATGGGCTCGTGGATCTCCTATGCTCTCGGCAGCATGAACAAGAACTTGCCGGATTTCGTCGTTCTGCCGGACCCCAGGGGGTATGCGCCGAACGGCCCCGGCAATTGGTCCACGGGCTTCCTGCCCGCCGGGCACCAAGGCACGATGATCCGGGCAGCGAGCGCGAATCCTATCTATGACCTGAATCCGCCCGAATCCGCCAAATTCATTACCAAACAGAGCGAGCAGGAAGGCCTTCGCGTCCTCGCGGAACTGAACCGGGCGCATCTGCACCATCGCGAGGACGACTCTCGCCTGGAAGCCCGCATTGCGTCGTATGAGATGGCCGCTCGCCTCCAGGTCAGTGCGCCGGAAGTCATGGATATCTCTACGGAATCGGACGCTACCAAAAAGCTCTACGGCTTGGACGAAAAGATAACGGAGGACTTTGGCCGCAACTGCCTCATTGCCCGCCGTCTGCTCGAACGCGGCGTGCGCTTTGTGCAGGTCTGGAGCGGAGCGGACAACGGCTTCCCGCGGCGCAATTGGGATAGCCACGAGGATATCGCCAAGGATCATGGCCAGATGGGAACGGAGATGGATAAGCCTGCGGCCGCGCTTCTTCGGGACCTGAAATCCCGCGGGCTGCTCGACGACACCATCGTTTATTGGACGACCGAATTCGGGCGTATGCCTTGTAGCCAGGGTTCCAAAGGCAGGGATCACAATCCCTTCTGCTTCACGTCCTGGCTGGCCGGCGGCGGTCTAAAGGGCGGCGTTACCTATGGCGCAAGTGACGAATGGTCGTATAAGCCGGCGGAGCACCCCATTTATGGATACGACATCCATGCGACAGTGCTCCACCTGCTCGGTATCAATCACGAAAAGCTAAGCTTCCGGCACAATGGCATTGACCGTCGTCTGACTGACGTCCATGGCCACGTTATCCGGGACGTTATAGCTTAATCGCCCAGCCCTTCCGGAACGTTGGCTTCACCCACTGGTTCGCTTCCTTACTGTTGGAAAATTCGCCCTTGGCATTGTCCCAAAGCAGTTTGCCGTCCACGTGCACGGCTGCCGCGCCCAGAACCAGCCACTCGGTATATTTGGCCGCAATGCTGAAGTTGGAACAGGCAGGCGCGCCGCCCTTGCAGGCGCGCACCCAGTCGCGGCAGTGCGCGGCATGGTTGCTGCCTGTACTGGCGCCTGGCGAGCGCGTCAAATACGGCGCGGGGAGCTTGTATTCCGCCCACCGCTTGCCTGGCAGCAATCCCACTCCCTCGCCCCGCCCGCTCGTGCCCAAATAACCTTTGGAGCCAACAAAGATTTCGTTATACCCGCTCGGTTGGCCAGGTTTCGGAGCCGGCGCCGCAGGTCGCGCCACGCCGCCCGAACCCTGCACAAATCCGCCTTGCCCTGGTTGGGGGCCCACCTGCGGTCCTTCTCCTGGGATCTTCCGGGCTTCATCCGCGGACATGCCCGGCGGCAGATACGCGTCGCCGCCGGCATGGTGATACCAATAGATCGTTACCGGCGGCATGCCTGGCCGCGCGCCGAATTCGTACTTGATCGTCAACACGTCCGGGAAAGTCGTCGGAGGCAGCGAATCTTTCTTTACGCATTCCACGCTGATCAAGTGCTCGGGAGCCAATTGCAGCGCCCAGTTTGCCGGCCCCAGAATGTGAACGCCCCAGTCGCCAATCAGGCTCGATCCAAAATCGTAGAACCCGCGCCAATTGAATGGCAGGTAGTACCCGAAGTTGTCGCCGCCGCTACGACCGTAGCGCTTGTTCCGTTCTGCGACAAACTGCCTATAGCCCTCGTCCCCCGCCGTGAATGGCCGTGCCGCGGCCCCTCCAAGCCACAGGTCCCAATCCAGCGTGTCCGGTACCGGCGTCGCCGAAGGCGTAGTCGTCATTCCTTGCGGCCAGGAGGGCCGCCCCGTCCAGGCATGCACCTCCTTCACGTCGCCGATTTCGCCGGACCAGATGATTTCGCAAGCCACCCGGGTCGCATCGTGCGAATAGCCCTGGTTGCCCATCTGTGTGGCAACTTTGTAGCGCTGGGCGGCCTGGTACAGCAGGCGCGCCTCCCAAGCCGTCCGCGTCAGCGGTTTTTCCAGGTAGACATGCTTGCCCAACTGCATGCAGGCCAGCGCCGCCGTCGCATGCATATGGTCCGGCGGGCCTGCCACCACCGCGTCGATCTCGTTCCCGCTCTTGTCCAGCATTTCCCGGAAGTCTTTGTACTTCTTCGCGTCCGGAAAGCGCTTGAACGATTCCTGTCCGCGCACCCAATCGACATCGGCCAGGGCGACCACATTCTCAACGCCCGCGTGGGCGATGCGCAAATCCGCGCCCGGTTGTCCGCCGGCGCCGATCGCCGCCAGGTTCAGCTTCTCGTTCGGAGACTTATACCCCAGACTCTTTAAGGACGGTGTACTGCCGAATCCGCCGGAAGGCACCGCCGCCGTCAGGGCCGCGCCGTAAAAGAAGTGGCGCCGGGAAAGAGACGTTTTCTGCATGAACCAACGAGTCTATCGAACTCTCGAATTACGATTCAAACGGTTCCACGTGAACCAGCACATTCTCAATCCAGTTCAACTGCGAGCGAAGCGCGGACTTCACCTTTCCGGCCACAATATGCGAATCATGCACCGTCATCTGCGGATCCACATGAATATGCATATCCACATGCCACCGGAGTCCTGTTTTGCGAGCCAGAATCTTCTCTGTATCCCGCACGCCTTCTACGCTCATCGCCACCCGCCGCAACTCTTCCAGATTCGTATCGTCCGGCATCGTGTCCACCAGTTGCTCGGACGTTTCCCGGATCACCTGCCCACCCAGGAAAAGCACGATGCCGCCCACCAGAACGCCGCCAATCGGGTCCGCGTTCGCAAACCGCACAGGGTCGAATAGCGTTAGGCCCAACGCCGCCAGCGCCGTTAGCCCAGAGACCACGTCCACCAGGTCATTCTTGCCGTCGGCCGCCAGTGCGCCGGACTGTATTTTTCGGGCCGCCCGCAACTTGTAGAAGCTCAATGCCGCCTTCGCTACCAGGGAAATGACGAGCGCCCAGATCGCGAACGGCTGTGGCGGCGGCCCCTCATGGCCAATCTGATGAAAGCTGTGGAAGCTAATCCCCGCGCCTGTCAGGCACAGCATCAGCCCAATCGCGAGACCCGTCAGAATCTCGAATCGCCCGTGTCCGTAGGGATGATTGTGGTCCGCTGGCCGAGCCGCAATGGTCAGTCCAAGGATCAACAGTCCTGAAGCCAAAACATCCGCCGCGGACTCCACACCGTCGGCTACTGTCGCGGAGGATCCTGCCGCCAAACCGGCCGTGATTTTTAGAATCGCTAGCGCCCCGCTAACAATAAGCCCGGCAATCGCGAATTGCCGGGCATATTGATAAGCCAAGGGCATACACCCATGTTACGCAATAACGATCAGCAGATCCTTGGATTCCACCTGTGCGCCTGGGCTCACCAGTTTCTGTTTCACGGTCCCGCTGATGGGCGCATAAACCGTTGTCTGCATCTTCATTGCTTCCATCACCAACAATCGGTCGCCTTTCTCCACCTTCTGCCCCAACTCCACTGCAATGGAGGAGACAGCGCCAGGAATCGGAGCGCCCACCTGACCCGCTTCGCCAGGATCGGCCTTTATCTTCGCCGATTCCGTAGGCTGCAGGCTCTTGTCGCGAATTGTAATCTCGCGGGGTTGCCCGTTCAACTCGAAGAACACCGTTCGCGTGCCATCCGGATGCGGATCGCTTGTCGTCAGGAACTTGATGATTAGCGACTTGCCGTCTTCGATGGAGACCGTGATCTCCTCGCCCTTGGACATGCCGTAGAAGAACTGTGGAGTTGGCAACGCCTCCAGGTCCCCGTAGGAAGCATGCGCCTTTGCAAACTTCGTGAAGACATCCGGATACATCAGGTAGCTCAACACGTCCGTATGGCTGGGCTTGCGGCCAGTCTTCTTTTCCACGGCGGCTGCGGTCTCTTTCAAGTCCACCGAAGGCAGATGCGCACCCGGCCGGCCCTTCCTCGGCTTGCCGCCTTTCAGAATAATGCTTGCCAGCTTTTTCGGCCAACCGCCCGGAGGTTCACCCAGCGACCCCTCGAACATGTCGATCACCGAGTTCGGCAGCGTCAGCGTATGATCCACCGGCAGCCGTTCGATATCCTGCATGGTTAATCCATGCGATACCAGGAAGATGGCCATATCGCCGACTACCTTGCTCGACGGAGTAACCTTCACGATGTCGCCGAAAGATAGATTCACGTCGGCATAAGTTCGCGCGATCTGGTTCCACTTCGGCCCCAGTCCCATCGCTTCGGCCTGTTCTTTCAGGTTTGTGAACTGTCCGCCCGGCATCTCGTGTAAATACACTTCCGCCGTGCCTGAACTCATGCCGCTGTCAAACGGCTTATACCAGGAACGTACCACCTCCCAGTAATCGCTGGCCTGATTCAGAGCATCCACGTTCATGCCCGTGTCGCGGGGCGTGTGTGCCAACGCCGCGACAATCGAGTTCAGGTTCGGTTGGCTCGTGGTGCCGCTCATCGAGGATAGCGCCGCGTCACACGCATCTACGCCCGCCTCTGATGCCTTCAGAATCGACGACGCGTTAATCCCGCTCGTATCATGCGTATGGAAATGAATCGGCAGACCCGTTTCTTCCCGCAACGCCTTTACTAACTTATGCACGGCGTAGGGCTTGCATAGGCCGGCCATGTCCTTGATGGCCAGGACATGCGCGCCCATCTTCTCCAACTCCTTCGCCATCTTCACGTAATAGGCAAGCGTGTACTTATCCCGCTTCGGATCCAGAATGTCGCCGGTATAACAAACAGCGGCCTCACAGATCTTATTGGACTTACGCACCGCCTCCATGGCGACCTTCATGTTCGGCAGCCAGTTCAACGAATCGAAGATACGGAAAATGTCCATTCCGTTCTCCGCGGCGCCGTAGATGAACTCCCGCACCACGTTGTCCGGATAAGCCGTATAGCCTACGGCGTTGGATGCGCGCAGCAGCATTTGGAAACAGATGTTCGGCACGGCCGCCCGCAGTAACCGCAGCCTCTGCCACGGATCTTCCAGCAGGAACCGCATGGAAACGTCGAACGTCGCGCCTCCCCACATCTCCAGGCTGAACAGGTCACTCATCTCGTGCGCGGTAAAGTTCGCGATCTGCAAGAGATCGTGCGTCCGGGCGCGGGTGGCGAATAACGACTGGTGCGCGTCGCGCATCGTCGTGTCGGTCAACAACAGCCGTTTCTGCGAGCGCATCCAGGCTGCGAACTTCTCCGGCCCCATTTTGTCGAGCAGTTGTTTCGTGCCGTCGGGCGGAGCCGCCGGGTTGTGCGCCGGAATGGGAGCCGATTTAAAGGAGGTTGGGATGACCCGTCCCTTCACTTCCGGATTGCCGTTGACGTTCACTTCCGCCAGATAGCTCAACAAACGCGTCGCGCGGTCTTTCCGGGTGGCGAATTTGAACAGCGCCGGCGTATCGGCCAGCCAGTTTGTCGTCACCGTACCGTTCTGGAAGTCCGGATGGTTCACGACGTTTTCCACAAAAGGAATGTTCGTCTTGACGCCCCGGATTCGGAACTCCCGCAGCGCCCGGTCCATGCGGCTGCACGCTTCGGGGAAGGTCCGTCCCCAACTGGTCACTTTTACCAGCAGTGAATCGTAGAACGGCGTGATGACCGCACCGCCGTACGCGCTGGCGCCGTCCAACCGGATGCCGAAACCGGCGGGTGAGCGATAGGTCTGCAACTTGCCGTAGTCGGGCAGAAAATTGTTGGCCGGATCTTCGGTGGTCACACGGCACTGCAATGCCGTGCCATGTAGCGGGACATCTTCCTGTGCCGGCAAGTTGATTTTCTCGCCGTGCAAAGTATGGCCTTGTGCCACCAGAATCTGCGTCTGCACAATATCGATGCCGGTCACCAACTCGGTCACCGTATGCTCCACCTGCACGCGCGGGTTCACTTCAATGAAGAACCACTCGCCCGTGTCGGAGTCCACCAGGAACTCCACTGTCCCGGCATTCTCATAGCCCGCCGTCCGGGCAAGATCCACTGCCGCTTGCGCCAGTTCCTTCCGGATCCTGTCGGCCAATCCGATAGCCGGAGCAACCTCCACCACCTTCTGGTGGCGGCGCTGCACGGAACAGTCGCGTTCATGCAGATGCAGGATATTCCCGTGCATGTCGGCGATAATCTGCACTTCCACGTGCCGCGGCCGCCGGATGTAGCGTTCGATAAAGACCGCCCCGTTTCCGAACGCCGCCGCCGCTTCCTGCTGCGCTTCCGCCAGTTTCCCTTCCAGGTCCTTGGGGTCCAGCACGACGCGCATGCCGCGCCCGCCGCCGCCGAAAGCCGCCTTAATAATGACCGGGAACCCGATCTCTGCCGCCAACTCGGCCGCTTTCTTCAGATCGCTGACCGGCTTCTCCGTTCCCGGAATCACCGGGACGCCCGCCTTTTGGGCCAAGCGTCGCGCCGCCGTCTTGTCGCCCAGCATCTCCAGCAGTTCGGCGCGCGGTCCGACAAACGTCAAACCATACTTCTCGCAAGCCCGCGGCAGGTCCGGGTTCTCAGACAAAAATCCATAGCCGGGGTGAATCGCATCCACCCCTTTCTCAGCCGCCAAAGCGCATATTCCGTCTACGTCCAGATAGGCTTGAACCGGGCCTAATCCGGTACCTACTTCATAGGCTTCGTCAGCTTTAAACCGGTGGAGGCTAAGTCGGTCTTCTTTGGAATAAACGGCGACCGTTTTCAGGCCTAACTCGTTAGCAGCGCGTAAGATACGGATGGCGATCTCGCCGCGATTCAAGGCAAGCAGCTTTTTCATGAATTTCGGTAGGTGCCTTCGGGATTCGACAGGGGCCGGGCGGCAGGTGTAAGCCACAGAATACCATGGAACTTTTTCGTTTTATCCTCGTATCCAGAACCATGCGGACCCCACTCTCCTACGTTCTCCTTGCCGCCACCCTCGCGCTTGCCGGTTGTGACATCGATCTCGACGACGTCTCCATGGGGGCAAAGGAGGAGGAGTCCTTCTTCTACAACTACGATTTCAAGCCCGGCAGCCGCCTCCTGCTGGACAACTACAACGGCCCCATCGAAATTACCTCCTGGGAAAAGCCCAAGATCGAAATCTCCGGAGCCCGCTTCGCCAACTCCCGCGACCGTCTTCGCGATTTCAAAATCGAAATCTCACGCGGCGCCGAGTCCATCAATATCCGCACGGTCCCCCCGCTCGACCGCACAGGCAATACCGGAGCCCGATACGTCATCCGTCTTCCGCGCCAGGCCGTTCTTGAACTGGTCAAAAGCACGAACGGATCCCTCCGCGTCAACGGCATCGAGGGAGCCGCCACCCTCCGCACCACTAACGGCGCAGTCCGCGTCTCCAGCGTAACTGGCACGGTTTCAGCAACTTCCACCAACGGCGGCATTGAGTGTATCGGCCTCTCCGGGTCTGTCACTGCCCGGACCACTAACGGCCGCATTAAGCTCGAAGACATCGCCGGGCCCATGGAGGCCACTACGACCAATGGCGGTATTGTCGCCGTCATGACCCGCGCGACGGATGATCGGAAAATGCGCTTCGCCACCACCAACGGCGGCATTGAGCTTCGTCTCCCGGACGCCCTCAAAAACGATGTCCGCGCTTCCACCACCAACGGGTCGATTGACGTCAAACTTCCCTCGTCCTCCTCCTTCCAAATTGCGGCCCGCACCACAGGCTCCTCCGTACGCAGCGAATTCAACGTCCAGGGCGAAGTCACCAAGAAACGGATCGAAGGAAAAGTCGGCGTTGGCGGCCCTCTTTTGGACCTCAGTACCTCCAATGGGTCTATTTCTCTGCAACGCGCGCTCTAACGGGCGCATCCGACATCTGGTTGTATACGTAAAACCAGATGTGGACCCGGTTGCATCTGGTCGGGACCGTGAAGTATAGTTCGTTATCAAGGACCTCCACGGTCCGAGTTTCCAGGGAGACTACAAAATGAAAAAAATAATTCTTGCAATGTCCATCGCCGCGATGGGCATGTATGGAGCCGAACTCAAGGGTTCGATCTCCGACTCCGGCTGCGGCGCCAAGCATGGCCCCGGCAAGGAAAATCCCGGCTGCGTCGCGGGCTGCATCGCTAAGGGCGGTTCGCCGGTTCTGGTTACTGCGGATGGCAAGGTCGTCAAAATCCACAATGCGGACGCTGTCGACAAGAAGTACTACGGCAAGGCCGTTACCATCAGCGGCAAGGTGGACGGCGATTCCGTCCACGTCGACAAGATCTCCGAGTAGTTTTACTACCGGACACGACTCAAAAGTAAGCGGACGCTTCGGCGTCCGCTTTTCGTTTTTATCCGCCTACTGCAACTTCCCGCGACCGTCCACTGTCCAGACCTCTTCCACTGCTTCCCCTCGTACGCCGTAAATCCGCTCGTGCAGATTCACCGCCACGCAAACATGATTCGGCAGCACCCGTACCCGCTCTCCCACGGACCGCTGATGACCCGCGTGTTTCACATACCCGTGCTCTTCGTTCATCTTCTCGAACAAAGCGTCCGGCGCATCCAGGAACATCCCAAACCCTTCCGCCGCCGCCCGGTCGGAGGAAAACGTCTTCGACCCGCCGTCGATGACGAACTGTCCCGGTACCGCCGTCGAAACCACGGTAGTCAGAATCGTCACCGCGCAATCCTCCAGCCCGCACGCGCCCGATAGCACCGTATTCCGGTCATTGAAAATGTAGGTACCCGGCCGGACCTCGTTCATCCCCGCCACTTCATGCGAATGCCACTCGGTAGGCGTTGACCCCCCCGAAACCACCGGCAGCGCAAAACCGGCCGCGGATGCTTCCGCCACCAGCCCCTGAATCAATTGAGACAACGCCGATAGCGCCGCCCCGTCCTGGTTCTTGATATGTCCCGGATAGAACGCCATCCCGCGCAGCTCGATGCCGTCCAGCCCCGCGATGCCGCGCAGCAGGTCCAAAAACACCTCCGGCTGCGCACCCACCCGGTGCAACCCCGCGTCCACTTCCGCCAAAACGCCGATCTGTATCCCAGCCGCCTTGGCAGCCTCTGCAATCGGCCGTGCCGTCTCCAGGCTGTCCACCGATACAGTGACGTTCACCTTCTTTGCGACTTCCACCAACCGCCGCATTTTCTCCGCACCGAAAATCGGATACGCGATCAGCAGGTCTTCCGCGCCCGAGGCCAGCATCACTTCGGCCTCGGAAACCTTGGCCACCGTCAACCCCACCGCTCCCAGCGCCAACTGCTTCGCTCCCAGCGCCGGGATCTTGTGTGTCTTCGTATGCGGACGCAGCCGCAGCGAATGGGCTTTTGTGTAATCAGCCATCCGCTGCAGGTTCCGTTCCATCACATCTAAATCGACGACCAGCGCCGGCGTATCCAAATCGTTGATGTTCATTGAGGCTTATAGGATATTACGAACTTGCCCGCCGGACCCCGGTACCACAGTTCCAAATCCTTCAGCTTGTGCTTCCCGTCCAACGAGAAATACAACAATCCCTTCACCGGCTTCAGCGTCTTCCCGAACGGCATCTCTTTCGCCTTCAACGTCGCAAGAATTGGATTTGCCTTTTCATCGTCTTTCACTGCCACCGTGGTATCCACCGTTTGCGACGCCGAATTTCCTATCCCGCCGCCGCCAGGGCTCCCCATCTGCCGTGGCCGCCCGCCCGTCCCGGGAATCCCGCCGATCACGGGCGCGTTGGGATTATTCCCTGCCATCACGCCGCCTCCGCCGCGCTGTTCCTTAATCACTAACGCCCCTTGTCCCGCCAACTGGCTGGGATGGAATGCCGGAGCCTTCTGCGCATCTTTGTTGGAAAACAGAATCCAGTCTTCCCGTTCCACATCCAGGGCCTCCCCCCCGCGCGGCGTCACCGTCATTTCCACCACCGCCACCGAACCGTCAAAGTCATGCCCAATCATTCGCTTCACGCTCTCACGGTCCGCGTAGACAACCGACTCCACCGACACCCGGTCATTCTCAAACTGTCCTGGCGGGCGTTTTACCTGACTAAGTAAGACCAACGTCCCAATCGCCAATAAC
This sequence comes from Bryobacteraceae bacterium, assembly GCA_035714175.1. Lineage (GTDB taxonomy): Bacteria > Acidobacteriota > Terriglobia > Bryobacterales > Bryobacteraceae. Next base: position 14,034 of record DASTML010000013.1, read on the forward strand.
GAGAGCTTGCGAGGCATGTCCGCATTATACGTCTCATACATCGGCCGTCCACGTCGAAGAGATTTACATGGATCGGTTCCTCGACAATGCGGCGCGGATCTTCGAAGGGGGCCAATCCGCGGTCCAGGCTGGATGTTCTGACTCCGCCTGGACCGTTCTCTTCGCACGGGAAGGCGGTATCCGCATGGTCGCCAATAGCGACTGGCCGCTCGACTCGCTCGCCCGTGAATCCGGAGCCGAAATGGCCTACCGCGTCTCGGTCAACGGCTCACAGATTAGTGTCGACGGCCTCTCCAACGGCCGCCGGTGTGCCCTGCAGTCCGAACCGCCCGCTGCCACATTCCGTCGTCTCCTGCCGGATCGAGTCCAGTATCAGTTAGTCTGAGACAGTGCGCCGTATCCTTCGCAATCTTTGGATTGCTTCCGGATTGTTGTTCACAGCCTGGATCGTATGGGGCTTCCAATCCACAGGTATTCCCCCGGATACCTTCACATCGACCGACACGCTCCAGGTGGCAGGGAACTCCTTCCGCCCCACGGCCGGGACGCGCAACACCGGCATCCTGTTTTTGCCCGGCGGCATGGTGGACCCGCTCTCCTACGCTCCGGTGCTGCGACAATTCGCCGCCTCCGGCTATCCTGCCCTGCTCATACCGCTGCCCTACCGCTGCGCCTGCACGGATTCACAGATTGAATCTCTCTTCGCCGCCGTGCGAGCCGCCATGGAGGCCCAGCCGCAGACCCGCTGGTATCTTGCTGGTCACTCGCGCGGAGCCATGCTCGCCTCCCGCTTCGCCCGCAACCCACCCGCCAATCTGGAGGGGTTGATTCTCCTTGCCACCACCCATCCTCGTGACTTCGACCTATCCGCTTCCCGCCTGCGCATAGCCAAGATTCTCGGGTCTTCGGACGGCGTGGCCACCCCCGCCGCCGCCCGCGCCAACGCCCATCTTCTCCCGTCTGCCACGCGCTGGTTCGAAATCCCTGGAGCCAACCATGTCCAATTCGGCTACTACCGCCACCAACTCGGTGATCACACAGCCACGATCTCTCGCGCCGAACAGCAGGCCCATCTGCAGAACGCGATACGGCAATTCCTCGACCGCTAAGAGTCAGCGGCCCAGTCCTAGGGAAGATTCCGCTCCAGCCACTCCAACATCGCCCGCTGCGAATCAAAACGCCCCTTCGCCGCCTCGATATTCACATACCGGATCTTCCGCGCCGCCGCCAACCGGGACAACGATCCGTCCTCCACGCCCTTTGGCGCATCCTGCAACACAACATTGAACGGCGACTTCCGCAACAACTCGAAGTCCTTCGGGTTCGTGCACAGCATGAAATCATTCGGTGCGTCCGGATTGGCCAGCCAGCTATCGTTGCTGATCGGCACTTCGTCCGTTACCGAATACCCCCGGCTATTGTTATGAACCACCGTGAGCAGCGCGTCCTCGGGTGGAGTAATCGCCCGCAACAGTTCGTCCCGGTCTTTCCCCACGGTCTTCAATACCATTTGCCGGTCTTCGTCCTTGGATTCCGGATTCAGCCGTTTCAGATTTCTTTCCAGCCCCACCTCGGTGAACATCCGGTTCGGATCGAATACCAGCGGGCCCATATGGATAACCCGTGTCGAATTATCCACCAGCAACGCTTCCCCCTGGAACTTTTTCATGTGTTCCAGCAACACATCCCGCGCCGTCAGCTCGTCGCCGTGAATCCAGAAGTAGCGCCGCGGAGAACGCCCGTTTGCAACCGCGTGAAATCGGATGCCGCAGTACATTTTCGTATCGGCCGCCAGGGCAGCGGTAGCAAGTGCGAAAAAGGCCCTTCGGGAGGTCACTATAACTAGGATACAGCGATCAACCTACTTCGTAACCGCAACGTCATACGCTCCGCCTCTCCGTAGTGTGTGCCGCCTCTTGCCTCTGCTAGCCCTCAGCCTGCTCCTGGTGGCCCAGCGCCCGTTCCGGAGCTATCCCGGCCTGGAAGGCGCCGATACCGACGCGCCTCTGCCGGACGATTTCGATCGCCCCGCCGAACTGATCCTCGGCCGCCTCATGTACCCCTCCAATGCGGGACGCGGCCGTGGCGGAGCGGGGAACTGGTTGGCGGGCCGTACCACTTGGACTGTGGACTACCCCAAAGGCGACCGCACCTTCGCCTCGGCCCTCCGCCGCCTCACCCGTATCGATGTCCGCAGTGTGGAGCAACCAGTGAACCCGGACGACGGCGACGACATCTTCCACTGGCCCTACCTCCACGTCTCTATGCCCGGCGCCTGGAATCTCACCGCTTCCCAGGCGCAAAAACTGCGGGACTACCTCCAGCGCGGCGGGTTTCTCTTTTGCGATAGCTTCTTTGGCACGGCCGAATGGGTGAATTTCGAAGACGGCATCCGCCGCATCTTTCCGGATGCGCAGTTTGAGGATCTCTCCAACGGGGACCGCTTATTTCACACCGTCTTCGACATCGCCGATCCGCACCAGGTCGCTAACTTCCGCAGCATGCTCCGCGACGGCCGAACCTACCGTTCTGACGGCGAGACAGCCCGTTGGCGGGTCATCCGCGACAACACCGGCCGGGTGATGGTCGCCATTGCCTTTAACTCCGACGTGGGAGACTCCTGGCAACTGGCTGACGATCCCCGCTACCCCGAAAAATACTCGGCGCTGGGTCTCCGCATCGGGGTCAACTACGTCGTCTACGCCATGTCTCACTAGCATTCCCTGCGCGCCGCACCCCGCCGGAACCGGCCCATCCAAAACGCCTTGCCGCCCGGAAGTTCCCGCCGCTGTGTGTCCGTCTGCACAAACCCCCAGCCGGCAAGGGTCGCGGCCAGCGTGGCGGGATCGACAAACCGGAAGAGGTTGCTCAGCGTCCGCATGGATAAAAAGGGCGTGGGCGCCACGTCTGCCGTCGACTCGCTGGGAAGTTGGAGAACGATCGAAAACCAGCCTCCCTCCGCCACCAGCGTCGCTGCATGGAGCAATGCCGGTTCCGTCCCCGCATGTTCAAATACCAACGCCGCATGAACCAGTGCCAGGGGCTCAGCCGGCACGGGTTGCTGGGATAGATCAGCGCGAATCAATGTGAGCGGCAGGTGCCCGTAGCGTTCCTGCGCGGACGCCAGGTAACCGGGGTGTATGTCCACGCCCACAACTCGCTTGGTCACTGCCGGATCAATACGGTCCAGCCCATTGCCTCCCGCCACGCCAAGCACGGCCACCGACGCGGGCCGGCACGCCTCCAACACCTCCCCGAACAACTCCCGCAGGACCGTCAATTGCTCCACGCCCGGCGTCCCCATGTGTCCTTCATAGTCTTCTAACGGAATGGCGAGCCATGGATTGTTCACACCTTGCATCCTAGCAATGGGACGTCTGTCACCCACCGCAGAAGACTCGCCAAAACCGCTGTGGCGTGAGGTCCGCCGGACCCTCCTTCGGGCCAATGCCATAATGTATGCGGAGGCTCGATGGTCACTGCTAACCCCGTAGAAAATGCCCACGGTAGCGACGAGTTTAACCCCTGGCTCAACGCCGCAATCCGCTTCGAAAACGCCGCCACGCGGCTCAAACTCGATGACGGAATGCGTAAGGTCCTCAAGACCCCGTCGAAAGAACTGACCGTCGCTATCCCCATCGTCCTGGACGATGGCCGAATTGAGGTTTTTACCGGCTATCGCGTTCAGCACTCCATCGCTCGTGGCCCCGCCAAAGGCGGCATCCGGTACGCCCCCGACGTCTCCATTGACGAAGTCCGCGCCCTCGCCTCCTGGATGACCTGGAAATGCGCCGTCGTCAACTTGCCCTACGGCGGCGGCAAGGGCGGCGTAATCTGCGATCCGTCCATCCTCTCTCCGGCCGAACTGGAACGCATCACCCGTCGCTACACTTCCGAGATTCTCGACATCATCGGGCCGGAAAAGGACGTTCCCGCGCCCGACATGAATACCAACGAGCAGACCATGGCCTGGATCATGGATACCTACTCGATGCACAAGCGGGAAACCACCACCGGCGTCGTCACGGGCAAGCCCATTGACCTCGGCGGTTCCCGTGGCCGTACCGAAGCCACCGGCCGCGGCTGCCTCTTCGTGACCCGGGAAGCCCTGAAAAAGTTCGAAATTCCGCCCACCCGCGCTAAGGTCGTCATCCAGGGTTTCGGCAACGTCGGAGGGATGGCGGCCCGCCTCATGGCCCGCGAAGGCATAGCCGTCATTGCCATCATTGAAGTGGATGGAGCCGTTCACAACGAAAACGGCCTCGATGTGGAAGCTCTTCTCAAGCACAAACGCGCTACAGGTTCCGTTCTGGATTTCCCCGAAGCCCAAAATCTGACCCCTGAAGAGGCGTTCCAGCTACCCTGTGACGTTCTTCTCCCCGCTGCCAAGGAAAACGTCATCACAGCCGCTAATGCCGGTAGCCTGAACTGCAAGATTATCTGCGAAGGCGCCAACGGGCCCACCACCGCTCCGGCCGATCAGATCCTTGCCGATCGCGGTATCTTCGTGATTCCTGACATCCTTGCCAATGCCGGCGGCGTCACGGTCTCCTATTTCGAATGGGTGCAGGACCGCCAAGGCTACTTCTGGAATGAAAAACTCGTCAATGAGCGTCTGGAAGAGATCATGGTCAACAGCTTTTACGACGTGCTGAAATACGCGCGGGAACACGGTGTCGAAAACCGTACCGCCGCCTACATGCTCGCCCTGGATCGTGTCGCGTTTGCCATCAAACTCCGGGGTCTGTACGCATAAGGCATGGCCGCTCCCGAAACGCCGCTCATGCGGCAGTATCACTCCATCAAACAGCAGGTGCCCGGCGCCCTGCTGTTCTTCCGCCTGGGAGACTTCTACGAGCTTTTCTTTGAGGATGCGGTAAACGCCGCCCGCGAGCTCGAAATCACGCTCACCTCCCGCAATAAGGACGCCGAACATCCCGTTCCCATGTGCGGAGTGCCCTACCACTCGGCCGACGGTTACCTCGCCCGCCTGATCGCCAAGGGTTACCGCGTCGCCATCTGCGAGCAAATGGAGCAGCCCGGCCCCGGCAAAAAGATCGTCCGCCGGGAAGTCACCCGGATCGTCACCCCTGGTACCGCCACGGACAGCAACATGCTGCGTTCGCGGGAAAACAACTATCTCGCCGCCGTCCTTCGCCAGAAGGATCGTGCCGGCGTGGCTTACGTCGATGTCTCCACCGGCGAATTCCGTTGCACGGAGATGGCGGGTGAGGAGGTAACTCCCGCGCTCGAAAGCTGGAACGTAAGGGAAGTGCTTCTCCCCGAAGGGGCTGAAACCGAGGGTCCCCGCACGAAAACGCCCATCGACGCCTGGCTTTTCGATCACGACTACGCCAGCCGCCTCCTCAAGGAGCACTTCGGCCTGTTGAGCCTCGATGGGTGCGGCCTCGCCGGCCGGCCTCTGGCAACCGCCGCCGCCGGCGCCATCCTTCATTATCTCCGCGATACCCAGCGCGCCGCCCTCAATCACGTCGAACGCCCCTCGTTCTTTGATCGCAGCGAGTCCATGGTTCTCGACGCCGTTACCGTTCGTAACCTCGAACTCATTGACCCCTTGTTCGCCGGCGAATCAAAAGAGTCCACCCTGGTCAGCGTCCTCGACGCCACGATGACCGGTATGGGCGGCCGCCTCCTCCGCCGCCGCTTGCTTCGCCCCTCGGTCAACGAAAGCGAAATCAACGCCCGTCTCGACGCCGTCGAAGCGCTCCTGAAAGACACCATCCTGCGCACCGAACTGCGCAAGGTCCTGGTACTGATCCTCGATCTGGAGCGCCTGCTCGCCAAGATCACCCTCGGTTCCGCCACCCCCCGGGAACTCCTCGCCATGGGTCGCAGCCTCGCCAAAGTGCCCGAACTGAACCGCCTACTCCGGGAATCGCGCTTTGACGAGATCGCCGAAGTGCGGGACAAGATCCTCAACGGCATCGCCGACGAGCCGCCCATCACCCTCGCCGATGGCGGAACCATCCGTGACGGTGTCCACCCGGAACTGGACGAACTCCGCGACCTATCCCGCAACAGCAAGCAGTATCTGGCCAACATCGAAGTCCGCGAGCGCCAGCGCACCGGCATCACGTCGCTCAAAGTCCGGTTCAACAGCGTGTTCGGCTATTACATCGAGATCTCCAAGGCCAATCTCGACAAAGTACCGGACGATTATGACCGCAAACAGACCCTCGTCGGAGCCGAGCGCTTCATCACCCCGGAGCTGAAGGAGCTAGAAGGCAAAATCCTTGCCGCCGAAGAGAAAATGCTCGAGATCGAGCGGACGCTCTTCACCGAAATCCGCTCCTTCGCCGCGGCCCAGGCCGACCGCATCCGCCTCCTCGCCAACGGCATCGCCGAACTCGACCTCAATGCCGGCCTGGCGCAGGTGGCCGCCGAAAACCGCTACACCCGTCCCCGCTTCACTCAGGGTGGGGAACTCCGCATCGCCGGAGGCCGCCACCCCGTCATCGAGCAGCTAACCGCCCGCGACGCCCAGCGTTTTATTCCCAACGACGTCTCGCTGGATGCCGCCGGACAGTACTTGGCCATCATTACCGGGCCCAACATGGGCGGTAAATCCACCTATCTGCGCCAAGCCGCTCTCATGAGCATCCTCGCCCAGATGGGGTCATTCGTGCCGGCGGACGAGGCGCTTCTTCCCGTCGTCGACCGCGTTTTCACCCGGATCGGAGCAGCCGACAACCTTGCCAGGGGCCGAAGCACCTTCATGGTGGAGATGACGGAGACCGCTGTCATCCTGAACACCGCCACCCGGAATAGCCTCATCATCCTGGACGAAATCGGCCGCGGCACCGCCACCTATGACGGTCTTGCCCTCGCCTGGGCGGTGGTGGAGTTCATCCACGAACGCATCGGCGCCCGGACCCTCTTTGCCACCCACTATCACGAGCTCACCGAACTCGCCGAGCGTCTTCCCGGTGTCCGGAACCTGCACGTGGCCGTCAAGGAGTCCGGTGACCAGATCATCTTCCTCCGCAAAGTGCATCCTGGAGCCGCCGACCGCAGCTACGGTATCGAGGTAGCGAGATTGGCCGCGCTACCGATGACGGTAATTGAGCGAGCCCGCGAAATTTTGGCTCTACACGAAGAAGCCGAACAGACCGTTGTAACAATCTCTGCCAGGGAAGAAGCGGCCCCCGCCGGCCCCATGCAGATTCGGCTCTTTGAGCCGGTAAACGGCAATATCGCCGATCGGATACGTTCGCTTAAGCTCGATGAACTCCGCCCCATCGAGGCTCTCCAACTCCTGGCGGAACTCCAACGGGAGCTGCAATAAATGATCGTCGCCGGCATCATGAGCGGTACCTCTCTCGACGGCATCACCGTGGCCGCTGTGGACCTCCGTGGCAAGTCCTGGAAACTCCTCGAATACCAGACCGTCGCCTACCCGAAGCAACTTCGGGAGCGTCTCTTGGCCGTTTCCAACGCCGAAGCGCACACCGGCGAAATCGCCCGCCTCAACTTCGAGTTGGGCGAACAATACGCGAAAGCAGTGCTGCGTCTTGCCGCCAAACCAGCCCTGATCGGTTGCCATGGCCAAACTGTTTTTCATGGCCCCGGCTGCACCCTCCAACTCGGCGAAGCCCAGGTCCTGGCCGAACGAACAGGCACTCCGGTAGTCAGCAACTTCCGCCCCAGGGATATCGCCGCCGGTGGCCAGGGCGCTCCGCTCGTTCCCTTCGTCGACTATCTCCTCTTCCGGCACGCCAAAAAGAATCGCGTGCTGCTCAACATCGGCGGTATCGCCAACGTCTCCATTCTTCCCGCCGGCTGTACCCCCGAACAGGTGGTGGCCTTCGATACCGGCCCCGGCAACATGGTGATCGATCAGTTGGCCTGGGTCATCACCAAAGGGAAGCAGAACTACGACACGGGCGGCCGGCTGGCCGCCAAAGCGAAGCCCAACCTCGCTCTCCTCCGGGCACTGCTCGAAGACAAATACTACCGCCGGAAGCCCCCCAAGTCCTGCGGGCGCGAACAATACGGCAGGGAATTTGTCGCCCGCCTCCTGGCCACGCAGTTGGACCTCCACGAAATCATCGCCACCGTGACGCTCCTGACGGCGGTGACCATCTATGAAGCCGTCCGCCATTCCAGACCCGCAGAGCTGATCGCTGGCGGCGGCGGAACAAAAAACCCGCAAATCATGAATCACTTGCGGGGATTATTTACAGAAACACTTGTACAGACGACGGATGACTACGGCCTTCCCGCCGAAGCCAAGGAGGCCGTCGCCTTCGCCATTCTGGCCCAGCAAACCTGGAACCGCAAGCCGGGGAATCTCCCCAGCGCCACCGGTGCCCGGCGCTCTGTGATTCTCGGGCAAATCACGCCGTAAACATGCGGCGGAACGCCAGCCACTGCTGGCGCCAAAATCCCTCTCCATAATCCCGGCCCGTCAGTTGGTCGTCGATTCCAGTCGGGTAGTAGGCGGGCGTGAAGTTCGCCGTGCCAAAAAGCATGTCCCAAACCGGCAAAACCGATGCAAAATTGCATCCCATGGCGCTTCCGGTGTGCCCGATTCCCACTGCGTGGTGCACCCGGTGAAACAACGGGCTCACAATCAACCGGTCGCCCAGCCAGCCGAACGACAGCTTGACATTCGCGTGAGAAAAGCTTTCGATTGCACCAGTTACGAGCGTTATCGTAACAAACGCCGCAGGGGGCGCGCCGACCGCCAGCCCCACCGCTGCCCTCCATGCCGCCGCGATCAGTTGCGCCAGCAGATGCTCCCGCTCATCGGTCCAGAATGTCATCTGGCGCTGGGAGTGGTGGACGGCGTGCAGCGCCCACCAGATATGAAAACGGTGCTCCAGTCGGTGCCGCCAGTAGTCGGCAAAGTCCAGGACGACGAAGTAGAAGAATAGGTTGTCGAAGCTGGGCGGGATGATGTCCGCCATCCGGAGTCTCGCGTTAATCCAATCAAATGCTGGAGTTAGAAGCAAAAAGAAAAGAATTGGTAGAATGCCAAGCCGGGCCAGAAGCGTGTAGAGCACATCTACGCGAGTGGCTTTTCGGTCTTCCCAGCGCTCCGCGGGCGCCCAGGCCTCCAGCGGCCGGAGCAGTACCCAGAGCGCCAGCACCTCGATGGCCCCCAGAAGAAAAAGGTGGGTCCAGTCGTAGGCCATTTCGTCATAGCTCATCCATCCCATCTGATATAGCAATGGTTGAACTATGGCTTCGAAAGCCCACTGGTGCAAGGAGTTATACCACTCTCCCATCCCTACTTTTGCCTCCGCTCCGGTATGGTCTTAAACACAAATCCTTTAGCTTTCAGTTGCGTGAGTAGAGGATCGAGCATCGGCCAGAACGGATCCTTGCGCGACCAGATTCCCAGATGCATCACTAGAATGTCGCCATCCCGCAAATCACGGACGGCATTTCTCAAAAGGGTCGCGTTCGGGTACCGGTCGGACGGCAACTCGTCGCCCAAAAAGCCAGCGGGAGGCCATCCAATGTGCTCTTTATAGCCGCAAGATGACGCACTTTTGAGCGTAAAAGGCGTCGTTTTGCCGCCTGGAGCGCGCCAAATTGCGTCATATCCGCGCCCTGTGAGCGACCGGAATACGTCCTCGGAGTGCTTCAACTCCCGGCATACCCCCGCGCGGTCCAGGTTCTCTCGCTGCCCTCCCTTGCCGATATAGGCGACTTTTCCGCCGGGTAGATCCTTCCGGAAGTACCAGTGCCGGAAAGTATGGCTACCGAACGCGTGACCATCCGCCACGAGAGATTTCCAGAAAGGTGCCCAAGAGGCGTCCATGGACATATCTCCCCGTGTTGTCTTTTCGTTAGCTACGAAAAATGTAGCTTTTACTTTATGTTTGCGGAGGAGCTGGGCGATCTCTTCGGCAGGCCCCATGGACCCAGTGTCGATGGTCAGGTACAGTGTCTTTTCCCCGGCGGCCGCCAGAAGAAGGCTGCTAGCGGCGAGGCGCGTGATTAGAGAGATAAATCCCATGTGGGGAACGTCCTACGGGAATTTGTTTAACTATTTGTTTAGTCTGCAAGTCCAGGATGGAGACCTTCCGCGCCCAACGCGATGTCATCCACAAATAGCGTTTGTCGGCCGCCAACTCCATGCAATCCGGCCCGCCGGGTGCGGGGTAGGAATCCACCACGGCCAACGTCTCCATATTGATCTTGGAGATAGTGTTTTCCGCGCGGTTGGAGAGGAAAACGTGCTTGCCGTCCCCGGACTCCATGAAGTTGTGCGCACCCTTGCCGGTACGGATCTTTTTAACGAGCTTCTTATTCTTCCAGTCCACCACCTCGACGTAGTTGTCTCCCAGGATGCCGATCATAAGATACTTGCCGTCGGGAGTCATCAGGATGCCGGCGGGTTGTTTGCCGATGCCGAGTTTCCAGGTGACGGTCTGGGTGGCGAGGTCGATGGCCGCGAGTTGGTTCGTGTCCTGGAGGGTGATGAAGACGGTCTTGGAGTCCGGCGAATAGGCGAGGTGCGAGGGGGCCTTGGGGAGGGGGATGCGTTTGATGAGCTGGAAATTGTCGGGCCGGTAGATGTCCACACGGTCCAGGCGGAGCGAGACGGAAACGAACCATTTCCGGTCCGGCGAGTAGCCGATCTGGTAAGGATCGGAGATGTTCTTGACGCGATTCTTGATTTCCCCGGTCGACCGGTCCAGGAAGACGAGCTCGTTGGAGGCGGCATTGGCGATGATGACGAACTTGTCGTCCGGAGTGGGCATCAAGTGATGCGGTTCTTTCCCAATAGGGACGCGGCGGGTTTCGCGGAAGGTGGCGGCATCAATGACGGAAAGGGTCTCATCCCCGGAGTTGAGCACGATGGCGATTCCGGAGTTGGCTGCGGCTACGGCGGAGAGAAAGAGGCCGAAACATAGGTAACGCATTTTGTTTTGGAGCAGGGGGCTCATCCTCAACGTAGCAGAACCGGGGCGGGAATGGCTGCACGGCTTCCGGCGTTCGTGTATTACTATGGAGGGCATGCCACCTTGGACCGACAGGGTGAGTCGCTTGGTTGTAGGTGCTGTGCTGACCGCCTGTACGATGGGTGTGGTGCATGCGGACCCAGCGGCTTCCTCTTGCGACTCGGACAACCGTTGCCAGGCGTTGCGGAAGTTCTTCTCAAAATATGAAAGTCCGTTGGAAAAAGTTGCTCTCGTCTTTATAGGGGCGGCGGACAAGCACAATCTGGATTGGCGGTTGTTACCCGCCATCGCAATGATTGAGACCGGCGGCGGGAAGCATGGCAGGAAGCACAACGTGTTCGGTTGGAATTCGGGCCGTGCGCGGTTTGCCTCGGTGGAAGCGGGCATCCATTTTGTCGCGGAGCGATTGGGCCATTCTCCCTGGTATGCGGGCCGTACGGCGATGGAGATCCTGCACCGGTACAACCCGGCCAGGAAGTCTTACCCTCCGCGCGTGGCGCTCTTTATGACCGAGTTGTCGCCGGAACCGGTGCGATAGGGCGCGGCTGCAATGAAAGAATTCTCCATCCGGCTTCTGACCGAGGACGATGCTCCGGCATTTTGGACATTGCGCCAGGAGGCGTTGTTGCTGGTCCCGGAGGCCTTCGGCGAATCGGCTGAAGAACATGCCCGCACTACGCCGGCAGAGCTTGCCGTCCGATTGCGCGACGGCGGTTTGGAGAGTTTTGTCGTCGGGGCGTTCGATGGACAAGGACTGGCGGGAACGGCCGGGTATTATCGCGACCTCCGGCAAAAGCGCCGGCACAAGGGCCATATTTGGGGCATGTATGTCGCCCCCCGTCTGCGCGGCGCAGGGGCCGGGGAGGCGCTATTGACCGAAACGCTCCGGTTGGCGCGCTCGGCGCCCGGATTGCGATCGATTCTGCTTTCCGTTTCGGAAACGCAAAAAGCGGCCCGCCGGCTGTATGAGCGGATGGGATTTGTGGAATACGGAGTGGAGCAAGGCGCACTTCGTGTGGGCGGCCGGGATCTGACCGAGGAGTTCCTGGTGTATTGGGTGGATGGGCCGCCGGGGCCGGGCTAGTCTCTTGCGCGCTATGCCGGCAGTGCGGCGGCGTCGGTGCGAAATTGGTCGATGGCCTCAAAACGCGCGAAGGTATGGTCCGCCCAACAGGAGACGTCGTAGCGGCAGACGCTGTCGTACATCGCCCGCATCCGCCGCTCGGCGTCCGGACGCGGCATGTCCAACGAACGGTCCAGGGCGATGTCCATGTTCCGGGTCGAGTGCGGGTTGGTCAACACGGCCTGTGGAAACTCTACCGCGCAGCCGGCGAACTCGGACAGCATGAGTACTCCCGGCGTTTCCGGATCCCCATACTTTGCGGCGATGAACTCCTTGGCGACCAGATTCAGGCCATCGCGGAGGGGCGTGGTGAGGCAGACATCGGCCATCCGGTAATAGGCAAGCAGACGTTCAAACGGAAAGGCCTGGGTGAACAGGAGCACGGGCGTCCAACTCAACGTCGAATAGTGACCGTTGATTCGTCCGACGAGCGCCTCGACATCCCGCTGGGTCTTCTTATATATTTCCATCGTACTGGCCGCCTTCACCGAGGTGACGATCATTTTCACCTTACCGCGCATCTCCGGACGGCGAGCCAACAGACGGTCAAAGGCCAATAGCGACTCCCGCATCCCCTTGGTGTAGTCCGTCCGGCCGACGGCGATGATCAGCCGCTGCCCTTGCAACTCCTGGATGATGGACTCCTGCAGTTCCCGATTCTCCCGTGAACTGAGCAACTGCCTGATGTAGGCCGGATTCGTCCCGACGGGGAATGCATCCAAGCCCACGGTATGGCTGCCGTTCTGGAGTTGCGTGGGCGCCTCCGGCTCGGAAAGCGCCAGGCCGATCGTGGACATGCCCTCCTCGACAGCCGCGGAAGCGGCGACGTGCACCCCCCGCAGAACGCGCGCGACGTCCGCGAAATTCCTCGCATAACGCGGAATGTGGAAGCCTACAAGGTCGCACTGCAGCAGGCTATCCAAAATCTCTTCCCGCCAGGGCAGGATATTGAATACATCCGGAGAAGGGAACGGCGTGTGGTGAAAGAAGGCAATCCGGGCTCTGGGCTTCAACTGGCGCAGGTAGTGAGGAACCAGCCAGAGGTTGTAGTCATGAATCCAGACCAGCGCATCGTCTTCGGCCTGCTCCGCCGCCGCTTCGGCGAATAGCCGGTTGACCTCCTGGAACGTAGCCCAATTCACGTTGTCGTACTGGTAGAGCGACGGGAAAGAGTGTAGAACTGGCCAGAGCGCTTCTTTCGACGTGACATGGTAGAAACTTTTCACCTGTTCGGCCGTGAGCGGCAGGCGCGCCACGACATACCCGCCGTGGTCATCTTCGATACGAATCAGGCGTTCGAAATTAACCGGAGCCTTGGCGGGCGACTGCTTCCAGGCGATCCAAGCGCCCCTGCCGGGTTCAATGCGGCCGAAGAAGCTGCGGAGGGTCGGCACGATGCCGTTGGGACTCTTGTTTTCCCGGAAGGTTGTTTTGCCCTCCGACACCACCTCTTCAAACGGTTGCCGATGGTAGACGATGACGAGCGAGGACTTCTTCACGAGCAGATCTCCTTCCGGTTGCGAAATTGGTAATGGAGCAGCGCATCCCAGATGCCGGCCGCCCCCGGTTGCGGGCTCTCGTAGACCGAAGCCATATGCCGGGTCTCCTGGCGCAATTGCGGTTCCGCATTGCCGACCGCCACTCCTTTCAGGCGGGTTTGAAATAACGACAGATCGTTCAGCGTGTCCCCGGCGACGAGAACGGGGTCGCGCGGCAATCGCAGATGGTCCAGCAGACGGAGCAGGGTGGGACCTTTAGAAATACCCCGAGGAAGTACATCCAGATATTGCCCGCCCGAGAGCAGCCAGTCGAAGCCGGCCGACTCGATTTTGCGGAGAACCTGAGCGGGAACGGCGGCAGGATCGCAGTCATAGCTCCGGCGATACCGGAATTCGGCTGGCTGGAGTTGCAGATACGGTTCGCGGTCGAGCAGAGCGCTGATGGATTCCGTCCCCTGGCCCCATAATCCGGCAATGTGCTGTTCCACTTCCGGGATCGGCAGGAACGTCTGGCCATCATAGACGCTGGTTCCAATGTCGCCAATGATGTAGCGGGGGCGGGGAACGCCCGGTTGAGCGATCAACTCACGGATGAACTCCAGGTCCCGGCCGGTGACGAAGATCAGCAGTTGGTCTGGGTGGTCGTTCAACCAGTCAAACAGTTCCCGGCGCTGCGCCGGAGAACCTCCCAGGAACGTGCCGTCCAGGTCGGTGGCAAGAATAAGCGTGGGGTTCATCATGACGCGAGCAGCGTTTCCAACGCTTCCCGTATGCCCGCCGGATGGCGGAGCGCTCCATCGACGAAACGGCAGACCGGCAGATCCAGACCGTGCCTTTGCGCCATAGCGGCCACCGCACCGGCATTGACGGCTCCTTCGGCGAGCATCGAGCCCTGGTTCTGTCCGCTTCCGAGGCTATGGCCCAACGAATAGTTTCGGGACTGCGGATCGGAACAGGTAAGCACCAAGTCGCCAATTCCCGCCAGCCCCGTGGCCGTCTCCGGATGGCCGCCCGCGGCTACGGTCAGCCGGCGCATCTCCGCCAGACCCCGCGTGATGAGCGCCGCGCGCAGGTTTGCCCCCAGATCCATGCCGGCGGCGATCCCGCAGGCAATGGCGATGACGTTTTTCATGGCGCCCGCGATTTCCACGCCGATGGGGTCGCCGGAGAGGTGAATACGAAATGAAGGGCGGTCGAGGGCTGTCTCCAGCCGAACGCCCAGCCGGCGAGAGGCGTGCAGGCCTCCTCCGGGCTGGGCGCTGATCGCCACAGTGACGGCGGCCGGTTTGCCCGCTGCCACCTCCGCGGCGAAACTGGGGCCGGACAAGACCGCCAGAGGCCGGCCTTGCAACTCCTGCCCAGCAACTTCGCTCATCAGCAGGCCGGTTTCCCTTTCGATACCCTTACTGCAAAGCAGGACGCAGGCGTCCGGGGCCAGGAGGGGCGCGCAACGGCGCGCGACCATGCGTACCGCCTGCGAAGGGACAACCAGGAAGACCAGTCCGGCGCCGTCCAGCGCCTGTTCCAGGCCGGCGGTGACGGCGATTGTCTCCGGCAGGAGAATGCCATCTAAGTATGGACTAACCCGCGTATGACTGACGTGGAGCGCGGTATGCATGGCCCGCATCCATAAGCGCGTAGGAAGACCGGCGCGGGCCGTCATCAGGCTGAGGGCCGTGCCCCAAGCGCCGCCGCCAATGATGGCAGCTCTCTGCAAGGCGGGGGCGGGTACTGTGCCAGTGCGGCACGGAACTCCGGGTAGAGGGCGGAGGGAAGATCGAGACGGGGAAGAGGTCTGGGTGTTCGGGGAGTGCGTCAGAAAACGACGCCTTTGGATGCCGATTGGTGTGCTCCTTGATTTGATTTATGGGAAAAGCGTCCACGGCCAGGCTGTGGATAATTAATACATATTAATTTCAGTATAGCAGGGTGAGCTCCGTCGGCCAACCCGCCGTTATACTGACAGAACTTCTTTATGGCTACGAACGATGCGCAAGACCTCGGGAAGTTTGGCTACGCCCAGGAGTTGTTTCGCAGTATGGGCGGGTTTTCCAACTTCGCCATCTCTTTTTCCATCATTTCGATCCTGACCGGGGCGGTGACCCTGTACGGCTATGGGTTGGAGATGGGCGGCCCGCTACAGATGACCTTGGGATGGCCGGTAGCAACCTTATTTACGCTCACAATTGCGGCGAGCATGGCGGAACTTTGCTCGGCGTATCCGACCTCGGGCGCCATGTACCATTGGGCGGCCGCGTTGGGAAATTCCGGAATCGGTTGGTACGTAGCCTGGCTGAACATCATCGGTCTGGTTGCGGCGCAGGCGGGCATCAACTACAGTTGCGCGCAGTTTATCCTGCCGATATTGGGAATTCCGGCCACGCCGCTGCATGTATTTTTGATGTTTGCATTCACGCTGGTGGTGCAAGGCGTTTTGAATCATGTGGGCGTGGGGCTGGTGGCAAAGTTGAACGATGTGAGCGTAGTGGTCCACATGATCGGCGTGGCGCTGATCGTGGGAGGGATACTTTGGCTGGCTCCAACGCAACCGGCGGCGTTTCTGTTGGAGGCAGTGAACAGCAACGGGCGGTCGCCGTATGCCTGGGCGTTTCTATTGGGGATGTTGCAGGCGCAGTGGACCTATACGGGATTTGACGCATCGGCGCACATGGCGGAGGAGACGGCGGATCCGCGGCGGACCGCGCCGTGGGGTATTGTTCTTTCGGTGGGTGTTGCCGGATTGACGGGCTATGTGCTGATTCTGGCCTTGACGCTGGGCATTTCGAGTATTACGGAGATTCTGGGCGCGAAGGATGCGGGCGGAAATCCGGTTCCGGCGGCGATTGCGGTGTTGCAGACGGCGTTGGGGGCGAAGTTGGGGAATGCGATGGCGGCACTGGCCTCCATGGCGATGTGGTTTTGCGGGCTATCTTGCGTGACCAGCGCCTCACGGGCGGTCTACTCCCTGGCGCGGGACAACGGGATGCCATTTTCCGGACTGTTTAAGAAAGTGAATCCGAGGTACGGTACGCCGGGACCGGCCATCTGGGCGATTGTGGGAGCGAGCCTGGCGGCGATGGCGTGGACCGGCATTGTGCCGATTGTGACGTCGCTCAGTACGGTGGCGCTCTATCTGGCCTATATCATTCCCGTGGTGCTGGGGTTGCGGGCGCGGCGGGCGGGCGGCGACTGGACGGGGATGGCTGTCTGGCGGCTGGGGAGATGGGGACGGCTGATCAACATTGTGGCCATCCTCTATGGCGCGGCGGCCTGCGTGATTCTCACAATGCCTCCGAATGAGCTGGCGGGACAGACGCTGCTGGGCGTGTTGGCGATTCTGACGGTGCTCTACCTTGGCTTCGCACGGAGGACGTTCCGCGGTCCGGAGTGGGCCGGGCCGTCCAAATAACGGTCCGCATCGCCGGATATAATCGAGACGGCCGCCAAGCAAGCCGGCCTCGCGAGAAGGAGAACTGTTCCCATGAAATTGCTTTGGATGTTGTGCGCCGCGGCCGTGTTGCTGCCCGGCCAAGCAGCCCCGCCCGCTGTTCAAATCGCCTCGGCCGTTTTAGCCGCGCCCGCCGAACGGCGCGAAGCCGCGACCGTGTTGGGCTACGATGCGCAGGGCAAGGTGGTGACGCTGCGGCAGGGCTCCAACGATCTGGTGTGCCTGGCGGACGATCCAGCAGTGAAGGGGATCAGCGTCGCCTGCTATCACAAGGATCTGGAGCCGTTCATGGCGCGGGGGCGGGAACTGGCCGAAACCTACAAGGGCAAGGACCGGCATGAAAAGCGGTGGAAGGAAGTGGACGAAGGCAAAGTGAAGATGCCGCGGGAGCCGCGCATGTTGTACGTTCTGACGGGCACGAGTTTTGACCCTGCCAAAGGCGTGATGGCCGATTCCTATCTGCGCTGGGTGGTCTATACGCCGTACGCGACGGCGGAATCGACCGGATTGTCAACGAAATCCGGCAGCGCGCCGTGGTTGATGTACCCGGGAACCGCGGGCGCTCATATTATGATTAGCCCTCCCCAGGAAAAGAAGTAAGCCCAATGGAGCCCGTCCTGTTCATCCCGCACGGAGGCGGCCCCTGTTTCTTTATGGAATGGACTATGGGGCCTCCCGACACCTGGGACCGGATGGGCGATTGGCTACGGGAAGCGGGCGGCGGCCCGGCGCCGCGGGCCATACTGCTGATTTCCGGTCACTGGGAGGAGCGGGGATTCGCCGCGACGGGCGCGGAACGGCCGGACCTGATTTACGACTATTCCGGTTTTCCGCCGCACACCTACGCCTTGACCTACCCCGCACCCGGCGCGCCAGCCCTGGCGGCCCATACGGCGGCTCTGTTGTCCGGGGCAGGTCTGCCGGCGCGGGTGGACCCGGTGCGGGGATGGGACCACGGAACGTTCATTCCACTCAAAGTGATGTACCCGGACGCCCGCATACCGGTGGTGCAGCTTTCGCTCGATCATTCGCTGGATCCGGACTTGCACCTGCGGGCCGGCGCGGCGCTGCGGGAGTTGCGGAATGACGGCGTGCGCATCATCGCCAGCGGCATGAGTTTCCATAACCTGCGTCTGTTCGGACCACGGGCGGCGGCGCCTTCCGAGGCGTTTGACGCCTGGTTGACGGCTGCGGTGGAGGCGGAACCGGCGGAGCGGCGGGAGCAATTGCGGCGCTGGACGCAAGCGCCTTCGGCGCGCGAGGCGCACCCGAGGGAAGAACATCTGATCCCCTTGCTGGCGGCGGCGGGGGCGGCCGGAGAAGACCGCGGTCGCCGCGTGTTCACGGATGTGGTGATGGGGGCGCGGGTCTCGGCGTACCAGTTCGGCTGACCGCGTTGTAAAGAAGTGTTAGCTTCCGGCCGATAGAGGAACGGGGCCGGAGAATGGCGCGTCGAGAGTAGCGTACAAGCCATGACACGACGACGTTTTTTCGGCCTGGCCCTGGTTGCCGGGCCGGCGGCTGGTCTAGCCGCGCGGAACTGGGACCGGGCGGCCTTCCCCGAATGGTCCGATGCCTATATCGACAAATTGTTGACTGATTCGCCCTGGGCGCGGCCGCTGACCCTGCCCTTCCGGTTCTCGGCGCCGCCGCCCGCCCAGGTTTCCGGCTCTCCATTCGCCCAGTCCGGCTCGGGTCCGTTTGGACTCGGCATTCCGCCGGGCCCCGGCCTTCCTCCTGGCCGCCGCCCGGCGGACGGCAATGCGCCGCCCGTGCTGACCGAGATCTATCTGACGACCCGGTGGTCCAGTGCGCTCCCGGTACGTCAGGCGCTGGCGCTTGCCCAGTTCGGGCGGGCGGGTTTGGCACAGCCGAAGGCCGAGGAACTGTTGCGCGGCGATGCGGCGGAGTATGTCGTAGACGTGGCCGGGTTTCCCGCGGGAATGGTTGGCCAAGGGGTACGGCGGTTTGAGGCCGAACTGGCCTCCACGGCGACGATCTATGTGAAGGGGCGCCCGGCAGTGAAGGCGTCATCGGCCAGCGTACCGGAGCATGGGAATCATTTGATAGCGACGTTACGTTTTCCGCGTCTTGAGAACTTGTCCGCCGAGGACGGGGTTATAGAGTTTGCCGCGCAAGTCGGTCCCATGGATATCCGGCAGAAGTTCAAGCTGCACGAAATGCAATACAAAGGCCGTTTGGAGCTGTAGATCGTATGAAATATGTCATTCTGCTGTTGACGCTTGCCCCGCTGGGGTACGGCGAGGTGGTACCCGGCCGCTATATTGTGGAGCTGGACGGGGATTCGGTGGCGGTGCACGTTGCCCGGCAGCGGGGCCGGGGAGGTCTACGGGGCGCGGCGGCCGAGGCGCGCCGTTCAACGCTGCGCGGAGAACAGGCCCGGGCGCGGCAGCAGTTGGGGGGCGGCGTGACGGTGAACGGCGCCGTGGAGAACGTCGGCAATGCGTTGCTGGTGTCGGTGCCCGATGGCGATGTGGAGCGCTTGCGCGCCCTGCCCGGCGTACGGCGCGTGCGGCAGGTACGGACGGTGAAGCGGCTGTTGGACCGGGCTGTGGTGGTCAACAAGGTGAGCGAGGCTTGGGACCGCATCGGCGATGCGAACGCGGGAACCGGCATGAAGGTTGCGATCATCGATACCGGCGTGGACAACGCGCATCCGTCCCTGCGTGATTCCGGGCTCCAGGCGCCGGACAGCTATCCCCGGACCAATGCCTCCAGCGACGATGCCTTTACCAACGGAAAGGTGATCGTGGCGCGCAGCTACGTCGATTTGTTGGCGCGCCGCGACCCGGACGCTTCGGCTCGCGATCACGTGGGGCACGGCACCGCGCTGGCGGTAATTGTCGCCGGTTCGCGGACAGCCGCGCCGCTTGCCACCATCCAGGGCGTAGCCCCCCAGGCGTACATCGGCAGCTACAAGGTGTTCGGGACGCCCGGTTACAACGACGGCGCGACAAATGCGGCCATTTTGAAAGCGATTGACGATGCGGTGGCCGACGGCATGGACGTGATCAACTTGAGCCTGGGCGACGATATTGCGTTGCGGCTGGACGAGGACGAACTGGTGCAGGCGGTGGAACAGGCGTCGAAGGCGGGCGTGCTGGTGGTGTGCGCGGCCGGCAACAACGGGCCGGATTTCGGGACGATTTCGACGCCGGCCACCGCGCCTTCGGCCATTGCCGTCGGCGCGACCAGGAACGATCGCACCTTCGGCGCAAGCGTGGAGGTGGAAGGGCTGGGCGTAGTTCTGGCTTTGCGGGGCAACGGAATCGCGCCCGAGAATCCAATCACCGGGCCGTTGGCCGACGTGGCGGCGCTCGACGGCGGCGGTCTCGCCTGCAACACCCTGCCGCCGGGCAGCCTGAACGGCCAAATTGCGCTTATTCTGCGCGGCGACTGCACGTTTGAGACGAAGCTGGGCAATGCGCAACGCGCCGGGGCGGCGGCGGCGGTGATTTATGCGGCCGCTTTGCTGCCGGATGCATTCTCCATGGACGTGGGCCAGGCGACGCTGCCCGCTGAGTCAGTGAGCAACGCCGATGGCCTGGCGATGAAGGAGCGTGGGGGCGCGGCCATTACGATGCGATTTACCATCGGGTCTATCCCACAGACTTTCGACCGGATTACGAGTTTCTCCGCCATTGGTCCGAATGTCGATCTCACGCTCAAGCCGGACCTCGTCGCCGTGGGGCAGAGCTTTTACGTTGCCACTCAGAGCTACAATCCCAACGGCGACATGTACAGCGCCGATGGCTACGCGGTGGTGCAGGGTACCAGCTTTTCGTCGCCCATGGCGGCCGGCGCGCTGGCGCTTTTGAAGAGCGCGCGGCCGGGGCTAACTACGGAGCAGTACCGTTCCCTGCTGATCAATAACACGACGGATGTCGCCGATTTCGGGGGCGACGACGCCGTACCGCAGAAAACAGGCGCGGGGCAGCTCAATCTTGGCGCTTCCATCCAGGCGGGCGCGGCGGCATCGCCGGCCTTGTTGAACCTTGGGAGCGGGGCGGCCGGCGCCGCAACGCTGCGGGTGGATAACCTCACCGGGGCCGCGGAAACATTCACGCTGACGGTGGAGCCGAAGGGCGGCGGCGCGGGTCCGGCGCTTTCGGCGGCGGCGTTGGAGTTGGGGCCGGGAGAGAGCGGCGAGTCGGCGCTCAGTCTGGACGGCGGTGCGTTGCCGGCCGGCGCATATGCGGGCGTGGTGCACGTCAAGGGCGCCGCCACCGGGACAGAGATCCGCGTGCCTTATTGGTACGTGGTGCCCGGCCAGACACCGGCGGCGATTCCGCTAATCAGCCTCACGGCGTCTGGCCGGCGGAACGGGTTGCTGCGCGACGCTGTCTATTTCCGTGTCACCGATGCCGCGGGTGTTCCCATAGCCGGCGTGCGGCCGGAAGTAAGCGTCATCTCTGGCGGTGGCTCCGCGCTGACAATCACCTCATACGATCCCGATTCTCCCGGCCTGTTCAGCGCGACGGTCCGGCTGGGTCCTGTGCCGCAGGTGAATACATTCCGTATTCAGGCGGGCGAAATGAACGTCGATGTGAAGATTGCCGGGCAGTAATGCCGCGCTTGTCAGTGCGCCGTCTTGAGGATCAGGGACAGCAGGTTCCAGGCGACCAGGACGGCGAAGGCGATGTTGATTCGGGACAGGAGTTCGCTCTTGGCGGTCTGCCAGCAGTAGACTCCCAATGCCAGCGCCAGAATTTTCACTGCCGCCAGTCCCAATAAAGGCGTCGGGAACGCGGAGATCGCCCAATTGACGATGGGATTGCCTTCGCTCACGCCGTTGATGAGGAAGGCGATCGTGGTGAGGAAGTCTAGCACCTGCAGGTAGGAATAGTGGTAAAGGGTCTGCGTCATAGGCCGCTCATCTCCCTTAGGCTATCCCCGGAGCCCGGCTCTCCCAATAGAACGGCGGGACCAAACTCTCCGCCGTTCGTACCGGTACAAAATCGGGCTACAGCGTGAAGGAATCGCCGCGTTCCGGAATCGTCACCTGCAGGTTGTAGCGCGTCTTGATCGCCTCCGCCAGCGCTTGCTGCTGTGTGTACTCGCCGTGGACCAGGAAGATGTGGCGCACGGTCGTGGTTAGCGGCTCCATCCACGCCAGCAACTCCTGCTGATCGGCATGGCCGCTGAGTTCGTTGATTTTCAGCACTTCGGCGCGTACCCGCACGGGCTCGCCCAGGATGTTGACCTCTTTCTGGCCTTCCAGCAGCTTGCGGCCCAGGGTGCTTTCCGCCTGGAACCCGGTAATGAGCACGGTATTGCGCGGGTCGGAGATGTTGTTTCGCAGGTGGTGCAGCACGCGGCCGGCTTCGGCCATGCCGGAGGCGGAGATGATGACGCAGGGCACGCGAATATCGTTCAACGCTTTGGAGTCTTCCACATCGCGGATGTACCGTAGGCGGCGGAAGCCGAACGGGTCGTCGCCGTTATCGAGAAATGCGTTTGTCTCCATGTCGTAACACTCGGTATGCGTCCGGAACGCTTCGGTGACGTTCACCGCCAGGGGACTGTCGACAAATACCGGAATCTCGTTGATCTTGCCTTCCCGGATCAACTCATGAATCATCAGGACCAGTTGCTGGGTACGGCCCACGGCGAACGCGGGCGCAATAATCTTGCCGCCGCGGCCGGAGGTGGTGTTGATGATGTGGGCCAGTTTTTCCTTAGCGTAGAGCAGCGGCTGATGCAGCCGGTCGCCGTAGGTGCTCTCCATGATGAGGATGTCGGCGGGAACGGCGCGCTCCGGATCGCGGATGATCGGCAGATTTTTTCGGCCCACGTCACCGGAGAATAAAAGCCGCTTGCCCTCCAGTTCCAGGTGGAGAAACGTGGAACCCAGCATATGGCCTGCTTCATGGGCGGTGGAAAACACGCCGGGCATCACCTCCGTCCGGTCGCCAATGCGGATGTTGCGGAACTGGTGCATGGCGGAGCGGGCATCGTCCATCGTGTAAAGCGGTTCCACGGGTTGGGCCGGCGGTTCCTCGACAATACGCCGGCGGCGGTTCGTGCGGCGGTTTAGGTATTCGGCGTCTTTTTCCTGGATGAATGCCGAATCGAGCAGCATGGAGGAGCACAGGTCGGTTGTCGCGGCGGTTGTGAAAATGGGGCCGGAGAACCCGCTGGATGTGAGATTGGGAATATTGCCCGAGTGGTCGATATGCGCGTGGGAGAGAAGAAGGACGTCTACTTCCGAAGGCGCGAACGGGAAGTGTTTGTTGCGTTCGGTGGCCTCTTTTCGATGGCCCTGATACATCCCGCAGTCGAGCAATAGCCGGCCGGAAGCAGTCTGGATCTCGTGCATGGAGCCGGTGACGGTGCGGGCGGCCCCGCGGAAGGTAAGTTTCATGATTCCAAGATCGTATCCCGTTCCGCGCGGTTTCGGTTATCCTGAGTTTCGCTCATGTACCGGAAGCTCGGGGTTACCCTGTTGGCTTTGTTGCCCT
>DASTML010000014.1:0-34817 GCA_035714175.1 Bryobacteraceae bacterium
TCGGAAACTGGGGATGGGTACCGTTGGCGCCGTATGAAACGTACTACCCCTGGTATGGGCGTGGCTACTATGGCGGGTATAGAAACGGCGTCCGTAACAACGTCACAATCGTCAATAACACCAACATCACGAACATCTACCGGAATGCGCGAGTCGACAACGCCATTACCTCGGTGAACTATAACCAGTTCGGCCGGGGTTCGGTGAACAACGTCCGCTACACCCGGAACGATATCGAACGCGCTTCCGTCGTGCGCGGCCAATTGCCTCTGGTGCCGGACGCCAGTTCCACCCGGATGAGCGACCGCCAGACGCGCATTTCGGAAACGCGCGGCATGACCCGTGCCGACAACAATTTCTACAGCACACGGCAACCCTCCCGGGTGGACCGCGTGTCCTTTGACTCTCAGCGTTCGGCCATGCAGGAAGTCTCGCGCCGTACCTTCGGCGACACCAGTCCCGGAAGGGGCGGGGAAGTCGCCAACGGCGCCGGCGGCCGGGGAAGCGGCGACTCGTTTACGGGCCGCGTCTCCGGCATGGACCGCACGGCGGATGCCGGCGGGGCGCGCCGGGGGAGTGCAGAATCTCCGTCTGGCTCGGACCGGGCCAACGGTCTGGTAGATCGCAGCGCGGGGCGTAGTGCGGATACAGGCGGCTGGCGTCGCTTCGGTGATTCGACCGGCGGCGCTACCTCTGCGGACCGCGGCGCCGGCGCTAGTAGTATCGACCGCGGCAGCGCGCGGGTTGATCGTGGAGCCTCCGTGGATCGTGGATCGTCTGTAGATCGCAGCGCGGGGCGCAGTTCGGATACGGGCGGGTGGCGTCGCTTCGGTGACTCGACCGGCGGCGCTTTGACGGACCGGAGCAGCGGCAGCGTGGACCGCGGCGCTTCCCGGAGCACGGATTCCGGTTCCTGGCGCCGCATGGAGAATGGGTCTTCGAACGCGGATCGCGGTTCCAGCGTGGACCGTGGTTCCTTCGGCCGCGGCTCCTCCGCTGACCGCAGTTCGGGCATGGTGGATCGAGGAGGCTTCGACCGCGGCAGCAGCCCCATGGAACGGAGTGCGCCCAGCATGGATCGTGGATCGAGCGTCGATCGTGGCTCCTTCGGCCGTGGCAGCATGGACAGCGGGCGGGGAAGTTCCCGGATGGAATCCGCTCCCCGCCGGATGGAATCAGCCCCTCGGATGAGCGCTCCTCCGGTGGTCCGGGAGCGTAGCTCGCCCGGCGGCGGAGGCGGCGGATTCCGGATGGAACGTTCCGCTCCTTCTGGGGGCGGAGGCGGTGGATTCGGCGGCGGGCGCGGAGGCGGCGGCGGAGGCAGTCGGGGCGAAAGCCGTGGCGGAGGCGGCGGAAGAGGGCGCTAAAGTGCGCTAGATGACGTTAATTCCGTGCACAAATACGCGTTTAACGCGCAATTGTGCATCCAAAATGAGCACATCTGCCAGCTTTCCGGCAGCTAAACTACCTACCGAGCGTGCCACTCCGGCACGCTCGGCTGGCGTAAGGGAGGCCATCCGGATGATATCTTCCAGTGGTGCGGGCGTATCCCTCCGCATCACCCGCACCATCGTATCGAGTCCCACTACGCTGCTCGCCAGCCCGCCGCCCGGTACAAAGCCCACTTTTCCATCGCTTTCAAACCAACTGCCCGTCTCCTGGTGCCCGAACCGGTATCTGCCGGGTCGCATTCCCATTGCCCGGTTGGCATCCGTCACGAGGCATAACCTCTTGGGCCCCTTCATCTTCCAGGCGAAAGTTAAGAGTTCAGGGGAGAGATGTTGCCCGTCAGCGATGACCTCCGTGGACATCTCGTCATGCGCGAGGACAAACTGTTCCATACTGCCGCGCATGGGTGTGCCCAACCGGTTCCGGACGCTGGCGACAGAGCTCATGGCGCACCAAAAGTGGTCCACATGGCGCATCCCCGCCTCGTAGGCTGCCGCCATTTCGGGCCAACTGGCTTCGGAATGGCCGCAGGTCACCAGGCAGCGGCGCCGCCGCGCGGCCCGGTAGAACTCGAGAGCGCCCGGCAGTTCGGCGGCACAGGTTGCGATCCGGACCCGACCGTGGGAAAGGTACGCATCGTATTCATTCAAAAGGGGATCTCTGCATCCTTCTCTCGGATGGCAGCCGGCTTTTCCAGGAGCGAAGTACGGTCCGTAGAGGTGCGTTCCCGGAATACGGGCTCCATCTTCGGGTTTCCAGCGCCGGGCCACGGCGGCGCAGGCTGCCAGCATTTGCCCGATTTCTTCGGGTGTTCCGGTGGTAGTGGTTGGGAAAAGGGAAGTGGTCCCCCGGCGCAGATGGGCGCGATTGGCTTGCCGGACAGCGTCTGGCGTCCCGTCCATGTAGTCGGCGCCATTGCCGCCATGTACATGTATGTCAATGAAACCAGGGGATATATAGCCGTCCCCGGCATCGAGCACGACGTTTGCCAGCCGGGTGGGCCGTCCGGGCGCCACATGGATAATACGGCCGGCCTGGCATTCCACTGTTCCGCGCCGGAGAATTTCACCCGGTAGTATGATCTGGCCGGTGAAGGCGATTCTGGTTGCTGACAAGGGGTCCCCCCGGATAGTACTGCGTTAGTCCCAGTACCTTTTTGGTACCAGATGGCGAGTGCGTGTTGCAAACACGAGGCTTAGGCTCACAGTATGGACCGGCCCCGTAGACTATTTTATCTGGCGTGCGGAATCGTACTGTTAGCCAGTGCGATTGCAAGAGGGTGGTTTGCCACGCGGGAAATCATTCTGGATGAAGCGTGGGTGGCAAACTCCGTATTGGAACCCAATTTGTCGATGATGTTTTTCTATCCGGAGTGGCTGCAGACAACACCGCCCCTGTTTTTGCTATGGCTCCGTGCGACGGTGCAACTGTTTGGACTGT
This sequence comes from Bryobacteraceae bacterium, assembly GCA_035714175.1. Classification (GTDB taxonomy): domain Bacteria; phylum Acidobacteriota; class Terriglobia; order Bryobacterales; family Bryobacteraceae. The sequence goes on from DASTML010000014.1 coordinate 2,890, forward strand.
CACACACAACTTTGGAAATTCCGGCCACGATTGCGGGGGTGGGCGGCGTGGTGGCGGTATACGCGATAGGGCGCTACATCCTGGAGAGAAGCTGGCGGTGGAGCGCGGTCGCCTTGGTGGCGTTGTCTCCTTCTGCCATCTTCTACTCGACGGCCTGCAAACAGTACGAGGGGGAGTTGTTGATTTCGGCATTGCTTTTGCTGACGGTGGTGGCGACCGGAAAGCTCGGATTTTCCCAAAGGATCGGGCTGCTTCTAGCGGTAGGTATCGTGGCCGTCCTGATGAGCCACGGAAGTTTATTCCTTTTTCCCGGCATCGCGCTGTGGTTGCTGGTGGAACCCGGAGAGGAACCGCGCAGAGTCCGGATCTTGTGGCTCTGCGGGCTCGCCGTGTGCTTGAGCGCCGTGTTCGCTGCGGAGTACTTGGTCTATATTCGTCCCAACACGAATGCGGAGCTGCAACACTACTGGCGCGGCACACCGTTGCATAGCGTGCACGATGGGTGGGTGCTATTCAATTCGTACCTGTTCTACATACTGAGCCACTATGTCCGGATGGATGGACCGCACGGGTGGATTGCGATGCGGATTTTGCGGCCGGCCCTTGTCGTCCTGTACGGGTGCGGCGTCTGGGCGCTTTGGCGCGGCGGGCGTGAGGATCAGATGCGGATTTTACGGGGATTGCTGTTATGGGAAGCCCCTGTCTTTTTATTGATGATTGCTGATGTTTTCGGTGTGTTTCCATTTTCCTTACGGACAAGCCTGTTTTTGGTGCCGGGGTTGACTCTCGCAGCTTCCGAACGTCTGCAGGCTCTGGCTAGAGGCGGAGACGTCCGGTGGGATTGGGCTCCGGTCGCATTGATGGGACTGTTGTCCGTATTGGCGGTGGACAATCAAATGGACGTGAATGGGTCTGAACAGTCGTCGGTGGCGTATTCTGTCTTAAAGCGTATGGCTGGTCCGGGCGATGTGGTGTTTGTGCACCGGTCCATGCGCCAACAGTTCGAATTGGAGGCGCAGATGCAGGGCCCGTTGGCAGCCGAGATTGTATTTGGGGCCACGGGGCCCGGCTGTTGTGCGCGTCCTGAGCCACCGGAATCCTCAGAGTTCACGGTGACGGAAGATTTGGGGCGTGCGATGGCACGCAACCCGACACGGATCTGGTCGTATCACACGCTCCGGCGCGAACTATGGGCGTACCTGGGACTAGAAGAGCCAAAGATCCTGGATGCTGTTTTACGATCACATGGGTTCCACGTGAACTATCAATCCCATCTGCGCATGGTGAGCGTGGATGCCTATGAGAGAGATGGCTCGCAATGAGAGTTGACATAATATACGTTATCGGAACCTAGGCTGGTCCCGATAATTGGCCAGATTGGAGCCCGGTGGTCGTGGCCGCTGCGCCGGGCGGTTCAGAAGCGGAGTTGCGCGTGTTGCTGGTGCTTGCCATGAGGGCTATTGAAAGTTCTCTGTCGTCGCAATCCGAGCGCCGAGCGCCGGAGCGTTCAGCGGGCTGTGGAAGCGCTTGAAGCACGCCGCCTAGGCGCTGGCCAGCAACGGGGTTTCGTTTGGAGTGCGATTGGCATCGAACGCGGCGGCGGCGTTGGCCGCGTTAGGCACTCCCAAGTTACGGGGCCCATGATTTTCAACTCCTCCATGTTTCCCTGCCGCCAGCTGTGGATCCGGAAGCCGGTGAGGTCTGCTGGTGCGTCGAAGTTGGCATACACCCTTGCGGGCTTGAGCAGGTGGGCCATCTTGCAGTAGAGGCGGATCTCGTCAGCTTCCAATCGCCAGGCCGTGCCGATGCCGCGGTAGTCCAGCATCTGAACGATGTCGGGCTGCAGGGGGAACGTTGCGCGGTGAAACGCTTCCGGTTGCTCCAGCCGCGCGTGGCGAGGGCCGCCGAGGTTCGCTACCGCGCAGCCCATCGCTTGGTTTCCGAAGTACAGGTAGGTCGTTCTGGATCTGCTCACCTGGCCAGAACTGCCCCCGATCATTTGCCACGGTTGCATGCTAGTAGGCGACCGTGGGAGGCCAACAAGTCGAACCGTGGACGCGAAAATGGCGGGGGCATTTGTGGGGTTCGAGCTCCATTCAGCTGGCAGTCAAAACCCGTCTGACGGACGATGAGTTGAGCATCCCCGGCGGGGCCAGCCATGAGGATATCGTACGAGCCGAACCGCAGAAAAACCGTTCACCGGGAGTGGTTCCTGGCCGATCCAACTTTCGTGACCATCCACATTTCCTTTTACGGCACCCCCCTGCGTAGTCCCCGTAGCGTTCTGCGAACGTAGCGGTTCCAGAAGGTGCACAACTCCTAGCGCTCTGGAAACAAAGCCGTTTTGCGGTTAGATGCTTTATGAGCTGCTCCCTTTGCACAAGGTTTTTCCGGCAGCGCAGACCGCGCGTCGTCCGCCGGCTTTTCGTCGTCTGGACATGCCACTTCTATGTAGTGTCACTTGACAAGCTTGGATAATAGGGTACCGGTGGTTCACCGGAATCGCCCGCGTGGCCTGGCCCTTTGACCAGCACTGCGCGGGCTTTTCTATTTTCAGGAGAGTTTTCGATGCGCGATCTGCGATGCGTATTGGCGGCTATGGCCGCCTTTCTTTTTTCGGTGCCTGCTTTGGCGCTGTCCAGCTATGAACGAACGGTAGTCTCTGCTACCTCAACGACGATCACGAATGCCCAGCATGGATTCGGATCCAAATATCTGGCGGTTCTGGTGTATGATTCCGAATCTATCCGTGTGCAACCCGGCTCTACTCCCGGCTATAGCTACAGCATCGACCCCTCCACCTACTCGGTAACGGTGACGTTTTCGAGTAGCTTTACCGGCACCGTGAAGTTGATCGGTCCATTTACGGGCACAACTTCGAGCAACAGCGACTTCCAGGTCTCGATCGGAGTCGAAAGCGGAGCTGGCATCCTGCGAGTTTGTGGAGACTGTACGTCCGTGTACTACGCGCTGCGGAGTTGGGGGGGCAAGAGTTGGTACAGCGCCGGTCCCACGACCCTCACGTTGACTGCCGCGGGCGGAGGCGGCGTTTGGCGGAGTTGGCTGGAAAACCAGAAGGTGGTTTTCGGATATAGCTACTCCGGCGTGGGGGGCGCAGCAACTTGTAACGGGTTGCCGTGCGAGGTACGTTTCAATGTCTCCGATTATCCCTCGGGCGTTATCCCTCTGGGATCGGCACAACGTTCCAGCGTCGCTGGGCAGCACTGGGTCGGGACGCCGAACGACGACCGGCCGTAGCGTTGTCGCCAGGCAGTCCGGGTTCTTCGGAACGCGGACTGCCTGGTATGCTAATTCCGGTATCCGTCAGACCAAGGTTCGCCGCGTACTGCCGCCGGGCAATATTCCGATTGTTTCGGGCGGTAGGGACTCGATTCCGACCCGCAATTCCCTACTCTGCCTCTCAGGCGGATAGCGCCTCATGGAGGGCGCGCGGGAGGTCAAACGGACTGGCTAGACGAAGAACGGAGAACCCCGCGGCCGTGCCGGCGGCGGCCCCCGGTTCCGAATCCTCGACGACGAGGGGCCGCTGCACACCGAGACGCGCCGCCGCCAGCAGATATGGTTCCGGATGTGGCTTGCGATTTTTCACGTCATCGCCGGTAATGATTGTCGCGAAATAGCCGTGAATACCGGCCCTTTCCAGGACCGGTTCTACCTCGGCACGACCGGAGGAGGAAACGACTGCCAACTTCCAGCCGCTCAATTCTGCCAGTAAGGCGCGAGTGGCGTCGGGAATGGGAGGATTTGCGTATGCTTTTTCGCGGAAAAGCGCTTTCTTTTTTGGGTAATACTGCCAAAGGTCTTCGACATCGTGGGGCGGATTCTTCTGTTTGGCAAGAGCTTCTAACATTTCGCGATCGGTGATCCCGATACACTGCGCGCAGTATGCTTCCCAAGTAAGCGGGATTCCCAAAGGCTCCAGGATGGTGGTCCAACAGGCAAAATGAACGGATTCGCTGTCCGCCAAAACACCGTCGAAATCGAAAAGTATGGAATCAAAGGGCATGAGAAGGATCTATTCAGGGTACGGTAGGGGGAAAGAAAAGAAAACCCCCGGAGCCGCGAAGGGCCCCGGGGGTTCGGGAGAAACGTAAGTCAAGTTCTACGCGGAAGCGCCGTTCAGGCGAATTTCGCGAAGCGAAAACTCAAACCCTTGCAACGCGTTGATGAGCTGCGTAGCGTCGACCGGCTTGACTCCGAGCCAGTGGAACATAAGGCTGCATTCTGCCTGCCACAGGAGCTTGCGGAGAGACCATTCCAAAGATAGCAACTGGTCGATCTCGGCGGACCGATCTTCCTTGGCATGGATGATCGAGAGCTTGACGCCCTGGGAAAGCCGGTTGAAATCGGCGGAGATCAGACGCAGATATTGGCGGAACAGGCGGCGGCGCTCTGTACGAAATTCAGAGCGGCGGAACTGGGAGCCTTCCGTGGAGGACATCCAGAATTCTTCTTCCTCCGTGGAAAGAAGCCGACGCATGGGAAGATAGCGAAATGAGGAAAACTCTTCAAACCATTGGTCCGACCACGCTTCCTGAGAAGCATCCTCGACGGTAGACGCTAACGGATCGAATGAGCTGGCAGAGTCGGACTGGTACATCCGATTGCGCTGCATCAGTTTGAACAAAAGAACTACGAATACAATACTGCTGGACAATCCAACGATGACTGGAAACGCCGTCATTGTATAGGAAACCTCCCGCCTGTCTCTGTATCTGCTACCTCTCTCACGAAGGAACGAGGTTCAAATCTATCTCAGGTTCAACGACCTGTAGCAGGCTTATGACAATAGACTAACGAGATTCCCGCAGCCTTGCAACCTCATTTTGGAAAAAAGCGGCAAGATTGTGAGAAAAAAATTCCCTATTCCCACTATTCTACTCCCTTCGATGGGGATAGGGCTTTGTTCAGCGATTCCAGCCTGCCAAGGATATCGCCGGCTGAAGTGCGCGGCGCCGGGGCGGAATTCGGGAGATATTCCCCGGCCCTTTGGAGGAGGAAAAGCCAACTTAATAGAGCCGCCAAGGTGAGGATAGCGAGTATGAGATTGGCCAGGTGCAGGAAGGAAGCGCCTCCGGTGTTGAGCACATAATGAACACCGGTTGTGACGATGAAGTAGAAGAAAAATAGAAAACTGTGACGGATCGTATTGGGGGGGAGCGGAACAGGCATCCAGACCAAGAATCCGGCAATGAGCACCATATACAGTGTGAGTGCGCTGGTGATGGTCCGGAATACGACGGAGTATCGCATCAAAAGCGTTGCTCCGTGCCAGCCATTGGTGAGGTCTCCATTCATGGAGGCGAGGGCGAAGGCGAAGGCCACCACCATCGAAAGCAACACGACCCGTTGGGCAAAACGCGCAATTCCTGGAAAACGGGCAAAAACTTTTCGGAATACCTCTAAAACCATCAGCACATATAACATCCACATGATGGGCTGGGCGACGAGATAAATCTGAAGCGAGGCTTTGCGGGAACCGGCAGAGAAATAGGTAGCCGCCAACGCAGTGCCTTCGACCAGCAGGCAAATCCAAAAGAAGAGGTAGGATTTCCAGAGTTTGCGGTGGAACAAAACCCAAGCGACCAGGAAATAGACCGGGATACTGGCGAGCGAAATTGCCGACTGAATATGTGCCAGGTCAGGCGCCATCTGGAACCTTAGGAGTGTCCTAATAATACCATTACGAATCCCTGGGAAATGAAATTGGAATTGGGGGAATCGGGAGAATGGCGCCTGCAACTGGCTGCGCCGCCCTTTGTCGAGCAACGGCACAAGACAGGACCGGGCGCTGGAGATCGCCCGGTCCTGAATAGAAAGCGTTAATTTGGGGAGAACTGGACTACGCGGCGATGCGGCGCAGACCGAGAACCGTGCGGAAGGAAGGCTGCGCCGTGGCGCGCACTTTGCCGCCGCCATCTTCGCAGGGGTAGCAATCGGGGATCGGCAGGATGTTGGTCGCCATTTTCACTTTGCCGCCACCGTCTTCACAGGGATAGCAATCGGGGATGGGGAGGATGTTGGCAGCCGTCAGCTTGCCGCCGCCATCTTCGCAGGGGTAGCAGTCGGGAATGGGCAGGATGTTGGTCGCCATTTTCACTTTGCCGCCACCGTCTTCACACGGGAAGCAATCCGGCACTGGGAGGATGTTAGTTGCCGTCAATTTACCGCCGCCGTCTTCGCAAGGGAAGCAATCCGGTACAGGAAGAATCTTTTGTGTAGCCGTCGTGTGCGCTACGCCGTCATTATTGATAGGGAACATCTGGACAGGTTCCGATTTTGCCCACATGATAGGGAGAAGAAAAACGACGGCAAGTAAAGACTTTTTCATGATAGATTCCTCGTTGGAGACTCAGTCTTCCGGTATTTATTCCGGTTACAGTTATGGGAGTAAGCCAGGGGTTACTGTTCGGATCTGCGCTACGCGGCCGGTAGAAAGGGCGGCAACTGCGGCGAGTAACCAACCCGGGACAAATACCGAAAAACTTGGCGGCAGCTTTGTTTGTACTGCTAAGGTTGGCTGCCGGGTACGAAACTAGAATGCCTAAGTTCCAGCGGTACTAGTAGTAACACCCTAGACTCTTTCGGAATTCGGAACAGGAGCGATAGGGTGTTTGGCGTATAACCCTATGAAAAGAATTAGCTAAAAACGAAAAGATTTGCTGTAGAATTCTAATTGAGAACCGATGCGAACTGCCCGTCCCAAGAGTCTGTTGGAGCGAAGCGCGGATACCGATCTATGGCGGCATACGCTCTCCCAAATACCGGTACTATCAGGACGTCTGGTCTATTTGGCGAGCTTGCGGAGCCCGATTACAGGCCGGTATGAACACCATGGATTATCCCTGCTTTTTGGGGAAACCGAGTCCGATAAAGCAATACGAAATAGTCATCGCCGGGCGTTTCAAGAATGGCTGGCGATGGGATTAGAAGAAAAGGCCGACGATTTGGATCACTATCTGCAATCCACGGGAGAAGACCCGGGCCAGGTGCTTCGTCACTGGGCTAAGTCGGCGGCTTGGAACGCTTTTCAGCCAACCGGCGCGTTGTCAGCGGAAAAGTCGTTATTTTCGAGCGATATGAAAACAGTGGTTAAGATCCTGAGCCTGCGGTACGGCGTCGCCGCGCAGGGTCATAGCGCATAGCCACACCCACAACCTGTCCGATCACATCAATTTCTTCCGGATATTTATAGATTCGCGGCGAGCACATGGACGCGGGATGGGGCTGGAGGACCAGACGGTTTTCCTCCAGGTGACACCAACCGCAAGCGTAGCCGTCGCGGTGTTCGAAGAAATAAATTGGCCGTTCGAATTCATTAGACCATCCATTCATCACGATGCGGCGCTTCGACTCATCGATCAAAACGAGGGAGGCGGGTTGGATCAAGGGGTACATTGACCAATCCTCACTGCCGATATAGGCGTACCGATGCGCCTTCAAGTCCAATCCATTCAACAGCATGAGGGGCAGTCGGCCCCAGCGCTGAATCATACGGCTGAGGTAGGTGGTTTTTTCCAGGTCGATGCCCGGGTCAAGGCGGAGGGGGAGCTGGACCTCACCTTGGTCGTGAACCTGGAAGCCGATCAGGTGCGTTTTTTCGATTTCGAGTTCGGCCGAATCGGCCGGCAACTGGGTTGTATCAACGCCGTACCACTGCAGGAGGTCACACATATCCAGCCGGTAGATGGCCGAAAGGCTGTACATCCTGAAAATGGAAGGGACCGTCCCCTTGTTCTCGATGTCGGACAGCCGAGACAAGGCGACGATAAATTCATCATTTTTTCTGCGTTCGGCGATTCGAAGACTGGCATCTTCGACGTCCCGGTAGCGGAGGTTCAGCCTCTCCCGCACCCGTTTCAGGCGTTGGCCTGGATCGTCCATGATATGATGCTCTCCCGGAAATCCGTTTCGGATCATTCCTAAACCCGGATATACCCGTTACTAATGTTGAAAGCAGTAGGGAGAGTATATCATTAGAACTGGCGAAGAGACATCGAATAAAAGGAGAATTTGTTCTGAATTCAGAACAGACTTCGGGTCGTCATGGAAAAAACGAAAATTGTGGTCGGCGTAACGGGCGCGTCGGGGTCCATATTGGGGTGGCGATTGTTGGAAAAGCTACGGAGTGTGGGCCATGTGGAGACGCATTTGGTACTCAGCCGGTCCGCGGAACGAACGGCTTGGTTGGAGATGGGGAGAAAGGCGGGAGAGTTTCGAGAATTGGCCGATCACTCGTACTCAGTCGAGGACATTGGCGCGCGATTGGCCTCCGGAAGTTTCCTAGTGCACGGAATGGTGGTGGCGCCTTGCTCCATACATTCCATGTCGGCAATTGCGCACGGAATTACAGAGAATCTGATCACTCGCGCCGCTGACGTAACATTAAAGGAGCGCCGGCGGCTGATACTGATGATCCGGGAGATGCCGTTTCACCTTGGCCATCTGAAAACAATGGTCCAGTTAGCGGAGATGGGCGCGGTGGTAGCTCCGCCTGTTCCGGGGTTTTACAACAAGCCGGAAACGGTGATGGATGTGGTGGACCATTGCGTGGACCGGGTGATGGACCTGCTGGGTTTGCCGGCGGCGGATGCGCGGCGGTGGGACGGGGTACGAAAGGACGAGGAATGAAACAGTTGACGGCGGCATTTCAGGGCGAGCGCGGGGCGTTCAGCGAAGAGGCGGCGCGCAAGTTGCTGGGGCCGGGGGTGGGGCTGGTTCCGTGCCAGCGATTCGATCAGGTTTTTGACGCGGTTGTGTCGAAGAAGGCCGATGCGGCGGTGATTCCGATTGAGAATACGTTGCACGGTTCAATCCACGAAAACTACGACCATCTCTTGCGTTTTTCGCTGCCGATCACTGGCGAGACGAATCTCCGGATTGTCCACAACCTGATCACGCCGGCGAAGATGCGGTTCAAGGACATACGCCGGGTCTATTCGCATCCGGTGGCGTTGAACCAGTGCCTACGATTTTTCGCCGAGAATCCGCAGATTGAAAAAGTGCAGTTCTACGATACGGCCGGGAGCGTGAAACATCTGACGGAGAACCCGGAACCGGGTGCGGCGGCGATTGCTTCTTCGGTGGCGGCGGAGTTCTACGATGCCCACATCGTCAAACGCGGCATCGAAGACGATCATCAGAATTTCACGCGGTTCTTCCTTTTGCGGAGGAAGGCGCTTCCCTCCCCCGCCGCTCGCAACGGCGACTGGAAAACCACCATTGTTTTCACGCTTCGCAATGTTCCCGGTGCGTTGTTCCGCGCGATGAGCGTATTTGCGTTGCGCGACATCAACCTGGGCAAGATTGAATCCCGGCCGCTGCGGGGCAAGCCGTGGGAGTACCACTTCTATGTAGACTTTCTGGAGCATGCCGAATCAGAAACGGCCAAGCGGGCGTTAGCCCACCTGGCCGAATTTGCTGATGCGGTGCACGTGTTAGGCTGCTACCCGCGGGGCGCCTAACGCTATTCCGGGACGACCGCGACGGAGGCCACGGTACGGGGGCCGGTGCGCAGTTCGTTTACCACCTTGCCGGAGCCGTCGATTTCCAGGAGACGGCGTCCGGTGTAGTCGGAAACGAACAGATTGCCGTTGGGGAACTGATCGTGGCCGCTGGTCCAGCCCATTTGAATGTCCATTTTGGTTCCGCCGAGAGAGCGAACCACTTCTCCCTTCGGATTGACTTCGACGAGTTCGCCGGGGTCCGAGATAGTCATCCGTGTATTGCCGTTGGAAAGTCGCCAGGCCTGGTAGAGGCGGCGCTTGCTAAGATCGCCGGGAGCCTGCCAGGTCCAGACAATCTTTCCGGATTGATCCACCTCGATCACCTTTGCGACGGCTTCGACGCAAATTAGCGTTGTGCCGGCGGCGGTCCGCTTCGAGTTACGCATGCGCATATTGGAGATGTCTCCACTGGCATACTGCCACACGGTCTTGCCCGCCTTGTCCACTTCCACGACCCGGCCGGCCTTGGCGTCGCCGATCAACGTATTGCCGTTGGCCAACCGCTGGGCCGAGAGCGGGTGATCGAGGCCTTCACAGCATTCCCAAACGCGCTTGCCGGCGGAGTTCACTTCCACAACCTTATGTTCCGGCCCAACGGTGTAGAGAACATGTCCGTTGGGGAGCGGTTGGACATCGTGGCCGCGGCCGTTCGGGTAGCGGGCAAGTTCCTGACCACTGGGCCAATTCATCAGCACGATTTCGCCCTTGGGACCGTGGTCGGAGATAAGGACTTTGCGTTGGCCGCGAGGGCGGAGGTGTTTATCGAAAAATTGAAAGAGCGCGGATTCGGCCAGTTGCAGATCTGTCCCCTTGAAACCGTGGCCCGCGCCGGGCAGGGTGAGGAGTTCGGCTTCGGCGCCCATGGAGCGAAGACGGTCGATGAGCCAGACAGATTGGGCGTGTTCGACATATTTATCTTCCGTGCCGTGGATGGATAGCAGCGGCGCGGCGAGGGGATTGGCGTAGTTGATGGGACTGGAAACACGGTGCCATTTGGGTTCGTGTTCCAGGTCACCGCCCAGCCAAAGAGGCAGAACGAGGTGGGCATCGACGCTCTTGCCGTAGGATTTGGTGAAGTCGGTAGGGCCGTAGTAGCTGACTACCGCCTGAACCTTGGCGGACTGATCCAGGTTAGGACCGTACCCATCGAACGCTTTGTTGTCCCCGGTGAGGCCGAGCATGAGCACCAGGTGTCCGCCGGCGGAGCCGCCGGTGGCCCCGATCTGTTCGGGGTCCAGGTTGTACTTTTTTGCGTTGGCGCGGAGGAATCGAACGGCCGCTTTTACGTCTTCGACCGCCGCGGGAAACTGGTGTCGCGGCGCGAGGCGATAGCTCGCGGTGGCCGCCACATATCCCCGCTGAGCGAGTTTGATGGCCAATGCGTGATAGCCCGCGCGTGTGCCGGCGCGGAAGCCGCCGCCGTGAATGCACAGCACCGCTGGCGCGGCGGCGGTCGCGTTGCTGGGACGGAAAATATCCATCGCCACGCGCTCGCCGACGCGGGAATATTCCACATCAAAGTCGGCTTGCACGCCGGACGGAAGATCCGGCAATTTGGGCGGCGCGGCTTGTGAAAACGCACACAGGGCGGCACACAGGGACAGGGCTAGCTTTCGCATCACACGAAAGACTATCACGCCCCGTGGGCGCTAGGCGAACAGGTCGGCGACTATCTTGCCCTTCACCAGTTCGCGCGGTTGATTCAGATGATTGCGGATCTCCATCTCCGGGTCGATCCCGAGCGCATAGTAGAGCGTGGCAAGGAGATCGTTTGGATGTACCGGCTTTTCCTTGGGAGACGAGGCAGTCGCGTCCGACTCTCCGTATTGCACGCCACGGCCGATGCCGGCGCCAGCCACAACGGCACTGTAGCAGTACGGCCAGTGATCCCGTCCATCGGGCGAGTTGGAGTTGCCGGAGGTCGAGATGCCCATGCGGGGGCTGCGGCCAAATTCGCCGATGGCGACAACAAGCGTTTCCTTGAGCAGGCCGCGGGCATCCATATCTTCGAGCAGCGCAGAGAGGGAGCGATCGAGTTTCGGGCAGTGCAGATTCTTGAGCGGGCCAAAATTGGCGGCATGCGTATCCCACGCGGTCTTTTCCGGATCACCGTTGGCGACGCTGGGCCAATTGACTTGGACGAACTTGGTGCCGGCTTCGATGAGTCTGCGCGACATGAGCACGCTTTGCCCAAAGGTGTGCTGGCCGTAACGTTCGCGCATTTTGGCCGATTCCTTGGTCAGGTCCATGGCGTCGCGGGCCTTCCCGCTGAGGACGAGGTCGTACGCCTTGCCGTAATATTCGTCGACGGCGGCGGCATTTAGCGCTTTTTCCAAGTCAGGCATGGAGCCATTAATCCCCTTGAGCAATTCGAAGCGGTCCTTGAGTCGTTCGGCGGGAATGTCTTTCCGGAGACTGAGATCTTCGAGCTTGATGGGCTCCGCCGGGTCCTGGTACATGCGATAGGGATCGTAGGCCTTGCCGAGGAAGCCGGCGGCTCCGCCTTTGCCGATAATGCCCGACTCCTGGAGCGGCCGGGGCAACTCAACGAACGGCAGCACCGGTTCCGACATTTTGATCATCTTGGAGATGTGGCTGCCGGCGGTGGGGAAATCGGCCGGAGTCGGCGGTTCCAACTGTCCGGAGGGCGAAACTTTGTCCGGCGGATAGCCGGTAAGCATCTGGTAGATGGCCGCGGTGTGGTTAAACAGGCCGTTGGGCGTATAGCTCATTGAGCGGATGAGCGTGGCCTTGTCGAGCGCGTTCGCCATCATCGGCATATGCTCGCCGATCCAAGTGCCAGGAATTTTCGTTTTGATGGGCTTGAACTCGCCGCGAATATTGGCCGGCGCGTTGGGCTTGGGATCCCAGATATCGATGTGGCTGGGCCCGCCCTGCAGGAAAATCATAATGACGTTTTTCGCGTTGCCGAATCCGCGAGCGCCTTTATATTTGTCGGTCAGGTTATTGGCCTTGGCGGCCTGCTGGGAAAGAAAGAAGCCGGGCAAGTGCAGTCCAGCCAGGCCCAACGAGCCTATGCGCATCAGTTCTCGCCGCGTGGGACCTTCGCACGTTTGGCCGGAGCGGCCGGGAATATTCAACATGTCCGTACTCCTTTGCTAGTAAATGTACAGGAAACCCTTGCTGTTCAGAAGGGCCCACAGCAGATCCTGGGACCGTACGGCCCGCGGGCCCCCGGCAAGATACTTTTGTCCACGCTCGGATTCGGCCTTGTCCGGCACTCGGGAGAGCGCGGCGAGGTAGAGTTCTTCGACGATGGCGGCATCGCTTTTGCCAGCCAGGATGAGTTTGGCGATCCGTCCCTTGGAATCGGCAACGGCATCAGAGATCGTGCCGCCATTCACCAGGTTCAATGCCTGGGGCAACGAAAGGTCCGTCCGGCGTTCGCACTCGCAGGCCGATTCGCGCGCAGGCCGCCCAAAGAGATCCAGGAAGCCGTCTTTGCCCACATGCGGGTCCGGCAATTGAGCGGCAGTCGTATCCTCGGGCACTTCGGGAAAATGCGGCCGAGCCCCAGCCGCGCTATCGACGGCGTCCATTAGCGCTTCGGCTCCCATACGGCGCGGTATGGCGTGGGAGAAGTTGTCGCCGTCTTTCTCGTTCCATTCGTTGGTGACGATGGAGGTCTGGTAGGCGCGGGAGTTGGCGATGACGCGCATGAGGTGTTGGAGGTCGAAGTTGTGGTCGGTCAGGTCCTTCGTCAGCGCGTCCAGGAGCGCGGGATTCACCGGAGGGTTGGAAGCACGGATATCGTCCACGGGATCAATGATGCCTTTGCCGAAGAAGTAGCTCCAGATGCGGTTCGAAATTGCTTTCGCGAAGAAGGGGTTCTGCTTGGAGGCGAGCCAGTTCGCCAGCGCGTCGCGCCGGCGGTCGTCATTGGGGATCGGGACGGGAGTGGCGGAAGCAACAAGGAATTCCGGCGCAACGACGCGGCTGTCCTTCGGATGCTTCATTTCATAGTCGCGGCGTTGATCGTAGATGATCTCTTCGCCCACTTCGTAGCCGGGGCGCAGGCCGACTGCCGAAAAGAACGCTGACATCTGGTAGTACTGATTTTGCGTCCAACGTTCGAAGGGGTGATCGTGACATTGCGCACACACCATGCGGACGCCAAGGAAAACCTGGGTGGTTTTCTCCATCGTCGGTTTCGGTTCGCGCGTGATGCGGTAGAAGTTGGCGGCAGGGTCCTCGTAGCTGGAGCCGCGGCTGGTGAGCAGTTCGCGCACCATTCTGTCGTAGGGTTTGTTGGCGGCGATGGAGTCGTGAATCCACTCGCGGAAAGCAAACGTTCCCTTTTCACCAAGATACTTGCGGCTGGACTGGAGCAGGTCGCCCCACTTCACGGTCCAGTAGTCCGTGTAGGCGGGGCGCGCGATCAGCTTGTCGATCAACCGGGCCCGCTTGGTTTTCTGCGGCGTGGCATCGGCGAGGAACGCACGGACCTCGTCAGGCGTTGGGACCTGGCCCGTAAGGTCAAGCATCACGCGGCGAAGGAACGTCGCGTCATCCGCCAACGGAGACGGCTGGATATGGAGTTTTTGGAGCTTGGCGTCAATATGAGTGTCGATGTAGTTGTTCTGCGGCAGTGCCTTCCACGCAAAACCCGGCTTGGGATTCAAGATCGTAACGGGAATGGTCGTCAACCGCCCCTGGTAGCGGACCAGCATGGTCGCTTCGCCCACCCGCTCGCCGGACACTTTCGCTGCCGCATCGACCTTGGCGACATCCGGGATGTTTGATTCCACGGTAGATTCGCGGGTCACGTCGCGCGTCTTACCGTCCTGAAACGTCGCGATGACTTTCACCTGGGCGGATTCGCCGGGCCTGGGCATCGCGATCTCTTTCGGTTCCACGGCAATGGCAGCTACCGAATCCTTGGCGGCATCACCATAGGGAACGCCCTGGGCAATCCAGTCGTAGATTATCTTGTAGTAGGCAGAGTCCTTCTCAAAGCGAAGCCCGCCGCCATGCGGGACCTGTTGCGTTGGTTTCGCAAGCATCAGGCTGCGGCCGGGGTCGGCGCGGTTGAAACGGCGGCCGGAAAGGTCATAGAGCAACGCTTCGTAGTCAAATTGCGGGTCGTACCCGCGCAAGGACAGTTTGAACCCGTTTTTTCCTTTGGCCGCGCCGTGGCAGGGTCCAGAAGTACAGCCGGCCTTGTTGAGCACCGGGGATACGTCACGCAGGAAAGTGACGGGGGGCGTCTGCGCCGCCAAGGCGCCGAAACTAGCGAGCAGCAGTAGGGGACGCATTCGCGTTCTTCTCCTCCGGGTCTAAAGCGGGCAGCGTGAACTGCTGGACTTCGGAATAGATCTCCTGTTGTAGTCCGTCCGCCATCAGGCGGCCGGTGATGCCGATGTCGTAGCGGGCCGGCAGCGTATTGCGCGTGGAGGTGACCAGGAACGTACCAGTGTTCTTGTCTTTGGCGTCCACGGTCATGCCGATGATCCGGAGATCCGCGAAGTTCGGTACGTCCACACTGACGTTCGGCGGAACCGCCTGCATAGCGTTGCGTGGTTTCCATGTCCAGCGGAACAGGAATTCGTATCCAGATTCTTTTTTATCCGTTTTTTCCAGTTGCAGGGCCAGATGCGCCGGCGCGGCAGGGGCCATGGCGACGGGCAATTCCCTTCCCAGCCAGGCTCCCGTGAGTGGTCTTTGCCGGTCTACCACGCCCTGTGCTGTGGCGCCATTGACTCCGATTGTGTACCCGATGCCGCGTGCACGACGCTCAATCGGCTGACCGGCGGCGTCCGTTCCCACCGCCGCGAAAGCGAGATCCGCCGTATCCAGGGCGATGTTTTCGTCCGCGGTCAGCGATACGAGCGCGCGCCTTGCGCCCAGACGCGGCGTGAGCGATTCCGGCGGGTCCGGCGGAATCGTACCGCCGGAAAAGCGGAGGCCTTTGGGCAGGTTCAATGCTTTGATGGTGAGCGGGCCAGCGTAGCCGCGGCGGTCGACGCTGAGATTGACCAAGGCTGTTCCGCCGGCAGGGATATTCAACATCGGTGTCACGATCATTGCCTGCATGTCTTCGGCAGCCCGGGAGGCGTGTAGGCGGTAGGCATAGTGCGTGCCTCCGCGCCGGGCCAGGTCTTCAACGGTAACGGTGATCTCTCGTACGCCTTCGGGTACTTTGAAATTCAGAAACGGGTCGCCCGCGGTACGGCTGGAGGCTTGCACGGCAAAGAGGTCGACAGCGAAGGCTGTATCGCCGGCGGAGGCCAGCCGCTTCCCTGCCCCGTCCAAAATGCTGAGAACGCCCATCAGCTTCGAAGTACCGAGTTCGCGAGCCTGTAGTTCGAAAATATACTCGTCGCCCGGTTGTACGGCCAGCTTGTAGGAGTCGATCTCCGCCGGCTTGGAAATGCGGGCATTGACGGTGACGGGCAAAGACAGGGGCGCGCTTACTGGTTCGGAGATTTCCGGATATTCGCCCACGGCAAGCGGAAGAGGCAGGGCCGGAGAATCGGGAAGATTGACGGTAGTTTGAGCCCCGTGCGCCTTCGACAGGTCGGCTTTCACGCGTGACGGTCCCAGCGATATCTCTACCTGCTTGCCGCGTTGTCCTCCCAGCGGGAAGACCTCCGTGGGATAGGTATAAGCGCCGGTTTTCAGACGATAGAAGTTCTGCGCCTGGCTGGAAAAGCGTGCGTCATGAATTTCCACGTAATAATAACCGGCGGCGGGAAATGTCACCTCCACCCGTGGGTCCAATTGAAGCATGGGCGCGTCTTCCGACCGGGCAATTTGCTTCCCGTTGCTATCGAGTACGCGAATCACCGGGTCGACCGCGGAGCCAGCCCTCCGGGCGTCAATCTCAAACACGCGCCGCTCTCCCGCCTTCACCTGCAGCCGGTAGACGTCACGTTCTGGCCCGCGGAGCGATCCGTTCAATGTGATGGCCGTGCTGGGGAGCGACTGCGCTTTCTCAATGGAATCGTTGGAATGCGGCAACCCGCCCGGCTGCGATTCCTCTTCACTCACTTCCGGAAATGCGCCGACGCTGAACAGGAGGATGTTTGACAATCCATCCGCTGATTGCACACGTACCGGGTAGACGCCGACTTCCAGATCGCCCTTGGGCTCCACCAGGAAGGATGCGTATTTGCCGGGGCTCATGCCGTTGGCTGGCGTCAGGGGCGTGAACGTCGCAGGAAGGGACGACAAGAGCACGGCGCCTTCACCCAGGTTCTGCCCGGCGATGGTCAGCGTAAAGGGGCGGCCCTTTTGTGCGCCGCGCGGCTGCAACTCGTTGATCACCGGAGGCGCCGCGGAAAGAGCCGCCCCCAGGGCGAGGGGAAGAAATCGTTTCATCGCGCACCTCCCGAGATTGGCGCAGGAATGAAGGTGTTCAATAGTTGGCAGGACGCGGCGTCATAGATCCGGATCTTGCCGTCGAAGCCGCCCGTTGCCAGTTGTTTGGAATCAGGCGAGAATGCGGCTGTGTAAATGCCGGCTTCATGGCCCTGGCAGGTAGAGGCCAACGCGCCGGTCTCTGCCTGATAAATATGAACCGTGGGTGCAATGCCAGCCACGGCGATGCGTTGCCCGTCTGCCGACCAATCGAGTGCGAAGATGGGGCCGTCCTGCCGGTCCAACTTGCGGATCAGCGTGGTGTCGTCGGCAATCTTCATATTCTTCGGGCGATCCATGTTGTAAATGTAGGGGTAACGGTCCTCGCCGCCCACGATGACAATATCCTTCTTCGGGTGACGGGCCACGGCGTTCAGTTCCGAGCGGAGAACGTTGACATTTTCAAGGAAGGCGCCGGAGCCGGCGTCGATCAACTTCGCCGCGCGGTCCTTACTCACCGAAACAAACCGCTTCGAGTCCATACCGAAGACGGTGGCCAATACCCAGTTTTCATGGTTGCCGATCTTATAGAGTTCGTTGCCGTTATTCGTGTCAAAAACATGGACTGTATTGTCCGTACACCCGACGGCCACGCGGCCGCCATCCGGGGCAATGGAGGCGCCGAATACAGTGTCATTCGTCAACTTGGCGGAGTGCCGCAACTTGCCCGAACTTGTATCCCAAATTTGTACCTCGCCAAACTGGGCGGGTGTACCGCCGCCGGCGACCAGCGTCTTGCCGTCCGCGCTGTAAGCCAGTGACAGGATGCGTTCTGACTTCCCCATCAACCGTTGTGCCAGCTTCGCGCCGGCAATATCCCATACGAGAATTTCACGATTTCCCGATGCCGCGAGCCGCTTACCGTCCGGCGACCAGCGCAGTGCCGTCAAAACAGGTGGTTGGAGGTAGACCGGAGGCGTGTTGTCGCTCGTCTCGGCGGGAGAATCGTCTTTGGCTCCCGCGTCAATCCAGGCCCGGAACTTGTCGATCTCGGCCACCGTCAATGCCGTTCCGCCCAAAGGCATCGTAGGCTTCATGCTGCCGTCCAAATAGCGGACGGTGAGGCTCTCGGCGGCCTTGCCGGCGACGAACCCAGCGCCTCTTTTGCCGCCTTTGGCAAACGCGGCGAACGAGGTAACGTCCAGCCCGGAGGAGGCCCCGGCGGGATTGTGGCAGCCCTGGCACTGTTTTTGCAGAATGGGCCGGATATCGCGATGGAAACTAGGCTGCGCGGCAAGGCCTAGCGCCGTCAATGATACGATAATGCACGCGAAAAGGGGCTTCATCGAATGGAGGCAGTATATCGAAAGTCGTCCCTTCTATGTGATCCGTGCGGAAACGAAGGCGTCGTAACCTACATCATAGAAAGGAACGCCTAATCATCATGCATAAGAAAATCCTCTCCCTCCTCTCGCTGTCCGCCGTATTCGCATTTGCGGCCGCCGCTGCGGATGTGACGGGCAAGTGGATTGCGCAAGTTCCTAGCCGGGACGGCCAAATGCGCGAGATTGTCTACACGCTGAAGGCCGCCGGAACCAAGCTGACCGGATCTATGACGGGGCCGCAAGGCGCCGAGGTGGCCATCTCCGATGGTTCCGTGGAAGGCGATAAGATCGCGTTCTCCGTTAAATTGGAGTTCAATGGCAATAGCATCATCCGGAAATATACGGGCGCTGTGGCGGGTGATGAAATCAAGATGAAGAGCCAGACGCAACGAGGTACGCAGGAGTTCGTCGCCAAGCGCGCCAAGTAAGCGAAAAAACGAGCCGCCGCTTCGCTTCAGACGCTGCAAATGGTGTACGATAAGAGGGTTAGACGCGACGTGCACCCGTAGCTCAGCTGGATAGAGCGTTTGCCTCCGGAGCAAAAGGTCAGAGGTTCGAATCCTCTCGGGTGTACCACTTCCGCGCTTCCCAAGTTCTAGAAACGGCGGCTTCCCAGTCCGCCGTTTTTCTTTTTCTGTCCCGGACTACGGTCTATTCCTCCCGCCGGTAAAGCTTTTTCCTATTCCCGCCGAGCATCGAAGTACCCGCACAATCAGGAAAAGCAGTATGAACGTCACTCCCATCCCGGCCTTGGACGGCGCGAGGCCAATCCCTCCGCGCCTGCCGCTCCGTGACAGCTTTCTCAGTCTCCGGGATGTACCGCAACTCTCGTTTCAGCAGGCCCGCCACGCCTTTCCCATGGTGCATCCCGCGTGCCCGGCCGAATGGAAACGGCAAATTCGCGATCTCCGCAACCGTCTGAATGAAGCCCAGGCCGAATTGCAGGATCCCGCGGACCGTCTACAAATTCTTGCTTTTTCTAACATGGACGGCCGCCGCAGACGGTATGGTATCGCCGCCAACATGGCGCTTGCCATGGCGTCCATCCAAGACACACGCGTTCTGGTGATCGATGCCAATCTTATCGCGCCATCCCTCCACACTGCGCTGGGCCTTCCGGACTCCCCCGGCCTTTGTGAAGCAAGCCGTGCCGACCGTCTCGCGCTTCCGCCCTGTTTCCGCCGTATTGCCGGCACGCAGGTCTACCTATTGCCGGCCGGCAACAGCGACGTGTTTCCCGAATCGCCGCTCTCTCTCGACGGTCTGCAGGCGTTGCTCCACTCGCTGCGTTCCCAATTCGATTGGATCTTTCTCGACGCGCCCGGTTTCGACACGCCTACTGACGCCTTGGCCTTCACCCTCGCTGCGGATGGCCTCATCCTGATGATCGACCGGGAATATGACGACTACGCCGGCGTCACGCTTGCCCTCAGTCAGGTCGAGCGGCGCCGTCTCCTCGGCGCCGTCCTGTACTAACCTAACGGGGATGACGGCGCCCCCGCGCACTAGACTCCATTCTCTCGATCAATTTCGCGGCTACACCGTAGCTGGCATGTTTCTGGTGAACTATCTCGCCGGATTTGCCGCGATCTCTCCGCTCCTGAAGCACCACAACACGTACTGCAGTTATGCCGACACCATCATGCCGCAATTCTTCTTTGCGGTCGGCTTTGCGCTGCGTCTTGCCTTTTTACGCCACGCCGAAAAAGTAGGGCGCAGTGCCGCGTACCGGCAAGCAGTTGTGCGCAGCCTGGGCCTGATCCTGTTGGGAGCCGTGCTCTACCATCTCGATGGAAAATATACGTCCTGGGAGGTGTTGTCGACTCAGGGCTGGAGCGGGTTCTTCTCCAGCTTCTGGCGCAGATCGCTGTTTCAAGCACTGGTGCATATCGGTGTCACGACTCTCTGGGTATTGCCCGTGATCGCGGCCTCCGCGCGCGCGCAATGGCTGTGGATGGGCGGATCCGCGCTCCTGCACGCCGGCCTGTCCGCTCTCTTCTGGCACGACTGGCTGCGGGCTAACCGCGTCATCGACGGAGGCGCGCTCGGTTTCCTCACCTGGACCATCCCTGTGCTGGCCGGTTCGCTGACCCATCAATTCTTGGAATCCCATGGCCGCAACGCCTCATACCGGCCCTTCCTTCGCTGGGCGTTGCTCGCCATGGCGGCCGGCTACGGAGTCTCCTGCCTGTCGCATGGCGGCGTGTGGGCGGCGCCGCCCTTCTTCCCGCCTTGGCACGAGCGGGACATGTGGGCCATGAGTCAGCAGGCCGGGTCCGTCTCCTATCTGCTCTTCTCCACGGGATTCTCTCTGGCCGTGTACACCTTCTTTATCTGGTGGACAGACGAGAGCGGCCGGCAGTGGGGCGTTTTCCGCACGCTCGGAACCAATGCCCTGGCCGGCTACATCATCCACATGATGGTGGCCGAGGCCGTCAAACCGTTCGCGCCCAAGGATTCTCCGCTCGCCTGGGCGCTTTTCACATTCACGATCTTCTTCGGCATCACCTGGCTGTTCCTCCGGTCACTGGAGAAGAACAACCTCTATCTGCGGCTCTAGCGGCCTTCGCTCGACGGCGGCACCAGTCCATTGGAACGCATGTAGGTCACCAGATTCCCGTAGTGCTCGTAGGTGTGCATGTTGTTGAAGAACAGCACGCCCGCCTTGGTCCGTTCCTGTCCGAAGAACTTGATCGGTTCCAAAGCCGTCTTGCCCGTCAGGCCCGCATACACCCCATCGCAATAGGCGATTGATTCTTCCAACGCCTTCACCAGCGCCGCCTTATCTTTCAGCGTCTTCTCTGCGCCAGCCGGTTTCTTGCCGTCGCCCGCCACGGCTGCGCAGAACATTACGCCCGCGTCGGCGATATGCCCAACGAAGCCGCCGAACGAACGCACCTCCGGGGTAGCCTTGTAGTCATATTTTTCCGCCGGCATTTTTTGCGCCGCTTTCAACGCGTTCTGACTGGCCTGCTTCCACTGCCCCGCGGCGTCTTTCACCAACAAATCCTGCGCGCATAAAGCGCCCATCGCAAGCAATCCACCAAGAATCAGTTTCATATCCAGCTCCTTCGCTCCAGTCTAAGCCAACAGGTCCTTCATTACGCGGGCCTCTTCGCTGGGCCCAATCAGCCGCTGATTCAATCCCAGGTACGGGTAATGCAGCCGGTGCGGATCCAAGCCCAACTGGTGAAGAATTGTCGCCTGCAGGTCGCGCGGCGTCATTTTGTCCTTCGTCACGTAGTAGCCGATTTCGTCGGTTTCCCCGTAGTTCAGCCCCTTTTTCATCCCGCCGCCCGCCATCCACATCGTGTAGGCATAGGGGTGATGATCCCGGCCGATAAACGCGCCTTCCGTCCCGCCGCGATTCTCGCGCATCGGCGTGCGGCCGAATTCCCCGCCCCAAACGACCAGCGTCTGGTCCAGCAAGCCGCGCTGTTTCAGGTCCTTGATTAGCGCCGTCACGGCCTGGTCCGCCGTGCGGATATGCGGTTGCAGCGCATATTGAATATCGTCTCGCTTGCTGGTGCCGTGGTGGTCCCAGCCCCAATCGTAGATCTGTACGAACCGGACTCCGTTTTCTACCAGCCGCCGCGCCAGCAGGCAGTTATTGGCCAGCGACGTTTTCCCCGGCTCCGTCCCGTAGGCTTTGTGCACGGCCTCCGGTTCCTTGGAAATATCCATCACATTCGGCACCGAGATTTGCATCCGGTAGGCCAGTTCATACTGCCCCATCCGGGCCTCGGTCTCCGGGTCGCCGGATTGCTTGGCCTGGATCGCATTCAGATCCTTCAAAGCGTCCAGCGTCTTCCGGCGCACGTTCCGCGTCATCCCGTCCGGATCGGAAAGGAACAGTACGGGGTCGCCATGCGAGCGGCAGTGCACGCCCTGATAGACGCTCGGCAGAAATGCGCTGCCCCACAGGCTCTTTCCGCCGTCCGGATTGTTGCCCCCGCTGGTCAGCACAACGAAACCCGGCAAATCCTGATTCTCCGTGCCCAATCCATAGGTGGCCCACGCGCCCATCGATGCAAACCCAAACCGCGGATTCCCGGTGTGTACAAACAGCTGCGCCGGTGCGTGGTTGAACTGGTCCGTGCTCATCGAACGCACGATGGTTACATCGTCCACAATGCTCGAAAAATGCGGCAGCAACTCGCTCAGCCAGGCGCCCGACTGCCCGTGTTGCTTGAACTTGTACGGTGTCCCCAACATCTTCGGCACGCCTTTGATGAAAGCGAACCGCTTGCCCTTCAACAGCTCATCCGGGCACGGCTTGCCGTTGTACTTCACCAGTTCCGGCTTGTAATCAAACAGTTCCAACTGGCTCGGCGACCCCGCCATATGCAGGAAGATGACCGATTTCGCCTTCGGCGCGTGGTGCGGCTTTTTCGGAGCCAGCGGGCCATCGGCCGTCTGCGCCTCAGCCAGGAACATATTCGCCAATCCCACGCCGCAGCCCTGCAAAAAGTGCCGCCGCGTGGCAGCCAGCGCCGTCTGTAGCTTCTCGTTCATCGCCGTGTCACCGTCTCATCCAGATTCAAAATCGTATTCGCCACCACCACCCAGGCGGCCCGGCTCGCATCCGCCCGGCCCGGCTTCTGGACGGGAACCGGCAGCGATGCCACCAGGCCCGGATCGAACACCTGTCCGCTCTTTTTCGTGCCGTGGCGCGACACCTTCACCGCAATCACATTCCTGCCGGGCCGGAATGCCTTCTGTCCGTCGTCGTTCAGCAGGTATTCGTAATGCCCGCTGCGTTCAAACATGTTGTTCCACGCCACCACGCCGTTCACCCAGATATCGAACTGCGCATTGGTCCGGATCGGCATCTTAAAATTCGTCGGCAGCGGCGCAGGCAGGTCAAGCGTATACCGCAGCCACAGCGAATCGGTGTCCCACGTTGTTTTGATCGGAGTCGTCTCCTGCGGTTTCTCGAAATAGCCGAAATACCCCGGCCCCGCCCCCCAATTCCTGTCGTCGAACTCCGGCTTCGTCCACTCCGCGCCCGGATCGGCGGTCACGTAGCGCCACTCCTTCGGCGACGTCCGTGCGTCGGCGATCAGCGTCGCCTCCCGGTCTTCCTTGTACAAATAGTCGCTATAGCGCAGCAGCTTGCCTGTATTCTCCGGTTGCGTTTTCAACTCCGCTTCCGTCTGCCGGTGCAGCGCCGCCACGCGCGCCGCCTCCGCCTTGTTCGGCTGCCGCAGCAGCACCAGTTCAAACAGCCGCTTGGCTGGATCGGCCGGCGACTCCTTTTGCGCGCGTTCCGCCAAACGTTGCGCCGCTTCCATAAACGCCGGATCGTTCATGGACGTCAACGCCTGCAACGGCGTATTCGTCCGTATCCGCCGGATCGTGCACGTCTCGCCCGTCGGCGCGTCGAAATTCATCATGGAGGGATAAGCGCTCGACCGCCGCATAAACGTGTACATGGCGCGCCGGTACCGGTCCTCCCCCTTCGAGGTCACCCACCGGTCGCCGTTGTAAACTACCAGCCAAACCCCGTCCGGCTGCCACGGCATCACCGGCGGCCCAAACTGCTTGTGGCTCAACAGTCCGGCCACGGCCAGCGCCTGGTCCCTTACCATTTCCGCGTCCAGACGGAATCGCGCGCCCCGCGCGTAGAACTTGTTCGCAGGGTCTTTCTGCAACAACTCCGGGCTCACCTCGCTCGATTGCTGGTAGGTCTCGCTCATCGCGATCCGCTTCAGCAGCTTCTTCATGTCCCAGTCTTTCTGGAAGTCGAGCGCCAACTCGTCCAGAAGCTCCGGATGCGTCGGGCCAACGCCCTGCGTGCCGAAATCCTCTTCCGATTCCACCAGTCCGCGCCCAAACAACCGGCTCCAGAACCGGTTCACCGTCACGCGCGCCGTCAGCGGATTCTCCTGGCTCACCAGCCACTGCGCAAAGCCCAGCCGGTTCACCGGAGCCTTCTCCGGCAGCTTATGGAACGCCGCCGGCACGGCGGCGTGTACCTCTTCGCCAGGAGTCAGAAAATTACCGCGATCATAGATGCGTGTCTTGCGCCGCTTATCCTCGGCCAGCTCCTTCATCACCAACGTCGAAGCCGTCGAGGTCAACTTCAACACGGGGCGATCCGACGGGTGGTCGTCGTCCGCCGTCTGGTTAAAGAAGGCGTAGATCTGATAGAACTCCTTGTGCGACAGCGGATCGTACTTGTGCGTGTGACACTGGGCGCAGCCCCAGGTTTGCCCCATCCACACCTGCCCGGTTGTGGCCACGCGGTCCCGGATCGCCGCGTCCCGGAACTCCTCATCGTCCGTACCGCCTTCGGTATTGGTCATCGTGTTGCGATGGAAGCCGGTGGCGATCAGGTCGTCCACCGAAGGGTCCGGCATCAGGTCAGCGGCCAGTTGCAGTGTCGTGAACTTGTCGAACGGCAGATTCTCATTGAACGCGCGGATCACCCAGTCGCGGTACGGCCAAATCGTCCGTTTGCTGTCTTTTTCGTACCCTTGCGTATCGGCATACCGCGCCAGGTCCAGCCACACCTTCGCCCAACGTTCGCCGTATTGCGGGCTTGCTAGCAACGCGTCCAGGTACTCGCTGTACGATCCGCCCTGCATATATTTCGCCAATACGGCCGGCTCCGGCGGCACGCCAATCAAATCCAACGCTGCGCGCCGCGCCAGCGTGCCACGGTCGGCCGGTTTCGCTGGCGTCAACTTCTCCGCCTGTAACTGCTGCTGCACAAAATAGTCAATCGCGTTGGCCGTCGGTGGATAGGCCGTACGCTTGGGCTTCTCGTAGGCCCAATGCTTGGTGTATCCCGCGCCGCCATCGATCCACTTTTTCAGCAGTGAAATCTCCGCGTCGGTCAACCGCGGCCCCGTGGGCGGCATCGGCCGCGAGGCGTGGCTGACGCGCGCGATGACGCGGGATTTCGCACTGTCGCCCGGCACAATCGCCTTCGTCTTCGTCGCGCCGTCGAACGTATCGAGCCGCAAACCCGCCTGCCGTCCGTGTTCGTCCGGCCCATGACACGCCACGCACCGCTTCCCGAGCAACGGCCGGATATCCCGCTGAAAATCAGGCGTCTGCGCCCCTAGGCAAAGCGCCGCGCCAATCCATAGCAACCACCGCATCTATAGATCATATCCGCATACGGCGCGGAATCATTGACTTTTGCTCACGCCGGACTTACCATCCTTCCTGTTTCGTGTTGGGTCCCGGTCGACTTCCTAACCCTGTCCAGTTCGTGCCGAATCGCTGACATTAGGGAGTAAAACATCATGACAAAGCGCACTGGCTTTGTACTGTCTTCGCTGCTCATGGGCAGCGCGTTGCTTTCCCAAACGCTTGACACCGGAATCCTGGGGACCGTAACGGATCCCACCGGAGCCGCCATCGCCACCGCCGCTGTGACGATTACGCAGGCCGGAACAGGCATTCGCCGCGCCCTCCAGACCTCGGCGGACGGCAAATACGACGCCCGCTACCTGGTACCCGGAGAATACACCGTCGAGGTCCAGGCTACCGGCTTCCGCGCCGCCGTCGCCCGCAACCTTACCCTCCAGATCAACCAGCAGGCCCGTCTCGACGTTACCCTGCAAATCGGTGACGTCCGCCAATCTGTGGAGGTCAGCGCGGAAACGCAACTCCTCCAAACCGAAAACGGTACCCTCGGCGAGGTGGTCGGCCGGGAACGCATCGTCAATTTGCCCATCAACGGCCGCACTTTTACGCAACTCGCCACGCTTACCCCCGGCGTCCGCGTCACTGAGGTGAACCAGTACAACTCCACCGGCGGCAGCCGCATCATCGCCAACGGCGCCCGCGATGCCTGGCTCCAGGTTAATCTCAATGGCGTATCCATGGTCAACAACCGGTCGAACTACGTCACCATGTTTCCCTCCATGGACGCCCTCGCCGAGTTCAAGGTGCAAACCGGCAACTACTCCGCCGAATACGGCGGCAACGCCGGAGCCAACGTCAATGTCCAACTCCGCTCCGGGACCAACGACTTCCACGGCGTCTTCTTCGAGTTTTTCCGCAACGACAAGATGGACAGCCGCAACTTCTTCCGTCCCGGGCCTTTCCCCAAGGATGTCCTGCGCCGCAACCAGTTCGGTACAGTCATCAGCGGCCCCGTCGTACGGAACAAGACCTTCTTCATGGCCAGCTATGAGGCCATCCGGTCTACCCGGCAATCCGCCGGAACCAACATCGTCCTTACTCCCGCCGAACGCCGCGGCGATTTCTCCGCCAACGCCACCATCATCCGGGACCCCTTCAACAACAACGTACCGTTCAACGGCAACATTATCCCCACCAGCCGCCTGAACCCCGTCTCCATCAGTCTCGTCAACACCTACATGCCCCTGCCTAACACCACCGGCGCCGTCAACTACGCCGGCGTCATGCAGGGCGCGCTCAATGTCGATCAAGGCCTCGCCCGTGTCGATCACTACTTCGGCCAGAAGGACCAGGTCTTCTTCCACTACATCCGCATGCGGCGTGACTTTCCCAACGTCGAGTTAAACCCCAATTTTTACTACAGCGCCGAATTTCCCAACACGAACCTCGGCTTTCAACACGTCCACACCTTTAGCCCCACATTCCTCAATGAAGCCCGCTTCGGCATGAACAAGGCCAACGCTGCCAAACTCAGCCCGCGCACCAATACGAACTTCACCATCGAATCACTCGGCATCTTTGGCCTCAACGTAGGCGGTCCCAGTGGCCGTCCGCTGCGCCCCGATGAACAGGGCTTTCCCGTCATGAACATCACCGGCTACATGGGCCTCGGAGACTCCGGCGCCTCCTCCAACCTGGACTACAGCCGGACGTTCCAATTCGTCGACAACGTCAGCCTTATCCGTAACTCCCATGCCTTCAAATTCGGCGTGGACGTTCGGCGGCTGCTCGATGATGCCACTACCAATAACTGGCCCTTCGCCAACATGTCGTTCACCAATGACATTACCGGCAATGGAGCCTCTGCTTTCATGATGGGCCTGCCCCGCACCACGCTTACGCCCGAAGGCGTCCCCATCTCGAAAATCCGCCAGTGGCGCTACGCTCTCTATGCCCAGGACGATTGGAAAGCCACGTCGAAGCTCACCCTCAACATCGGCCTTCGTTGGGATATGCCAGGCCAGCCCCACGAGGTCAACGCCGTCAGCCGTACTCTTCGGTTTGACATCGATCCCAAGGGGCCTGTCCTTTGGCCCGATCCCGGTACCCGCGCCGATTTCTACCTCGGCGAATACCGCGACTTCGGCCCCCGTTTCGGCTTCGCCTACCGGCTGCCCCGGAAGATGGTGGTCCGCGGCGGATACGGCATCTTCTACAGCGTGGCGCAGTTCGACAATACGAACATTCTTCAGTTGAACCCGCCTGGCGGCGGCAGCCTCACGGTCACCAACCCGCTGCTGAATCCGGTCGCCACCATCCAGAACCCGGTCCCTGCCTCGCTCTATCCGAACAACCCGATCTTCAACGTTGTGAGCGTCCCCGTGGACCGCCAGCGCCGCAATGCCTATGTGCAGAACTTCAACTTTCAACTATCGAAAGAACTGACGAACAACGATGTGTTGGAGGTCGGCTGGGTTGCCACCAAGGGGACCCATGTCGATACCAGCCTGAATAACTTCAACCAGCCCGAACCAGGCCCCGGCGATATTCAGGCCCGCCGGCCCTATCCCGCCTACGCACGCATTCGCATGATCGCGGCCGACGGCAACACGGTGTATCACTCCCTACAAGCTCGTTTTGAACACCGTATGTCGCGCGGTCTCAGCCTCACGGGAGCTTATACCTGGTCCCACCTGATTGACGATACCGGCCAAACCATCAACGCCGGCGGCTGCGCCTGTCAGAACGCTCGCAATCGTGGAAAGGCGGAACGCGCCAGCAGCGTATTGGATCAGCGGCACCGCCTCGTTGTCGCTAGCGTCTGGGAACTGCCCATCTTCAAGAGCGGCAAGGGTTTCGGCGGCCGTGTTCTCGGCGGTTGGTCTACCGGCGCAATTCTCACCCTCGCCAGCGGCTTCCCGTTTAATGTCGTGCAGAGTGGCGACACCTGGAATGTGGATGCCCTGTGGCCGCGTCCGAACAGCGTACCGGGTGTCTCGCCAATTCTGGAGGGCCAGACACCGAACCGTTGGTTTAATACGGACGCCTTCTCCCGCAGTACCACCTACGGTACGGCTCCCCGCAATCCTCTAACCGGCCCCGGCATCCATACCCTGGACTTTTCCGCCTCCAAGAGCTTCCGGATGCCGTTCGCCGAATCCCATTCGCTGCTCTTCCGCGGCGAAATGTTCAACATCACCAACACGCCGCAGTTCGCCAATCCGGGCGCCACGCTCGGCACCGGCACTTTCGGCGTCGTCACTGGAACCCAATCCGACAACCGCCAGGTACAACTGGCGTTGAAGTACTCGTTCTAACAGCTACACCCGCATCTTCCCGGCGAGTTCGGCCGCCACTCGGATGGCGGCCTCCGCGCTGGGGCGGTCTGGGACTTCGTTGGTGTCGTTGTAACCTTCCATCTCGCCGGCGCCTACGGATTGCACCACAATTCCATCGCGCCGGCCCAACATAAATACGCCGTTATAGAAAACACCGTAGTTCACCTCCGGCTGCGGAATCAGCCACGCAATCTGCCCCCGCACCGGAACGATGGATTCGTCTTTCCAGAGCGCTCGCGCCCCATATCCGGTGGCGTTAATCAGCACCTTTTCCGGCAGCTCCGCCAGTTCATTCGGCGAATGAAATTCCCGCGGAACAATCCGCCCGCCCTCCAGGAGAAAGTCCTGGACCAATTGACGCGCATAGCTCGCCACATGGAACGTCAAGCGGGACGTGGTTGCCACTTCCCCGGGGAACGGATGCGTGCCGGGCTCCATGCGCCGCGAATGCGGCGTGATATCGCGTATCCGGTCCATATAACGGACAAATGGAAGCTCTTCTTGCGGGGACGTGGCGGACGGTGCTGGTCGCGCGGGCCCCTCCTCGGAGACAAAATACTGATCCATCCATTCAATCGGGTTGCCCGGCGCGCCGAGAAAACTCTGGTACATCCGGTAGGACGTGCGGCACATCTTCTCCCAGAGTGCCGGAAAGTCAGGCGAAACGGCGTTCGACAAGGCCACTCGCGAATCGGGTGTCCACGAACCGGTGGCCCACGCCGATCGGACCTCCGGCGGCCGTTCCTTGGCGTAAATTGTCACCTTCGCCCCCGCCCGTTGCAAGAGGATCGCGGAGGTCAAACCCAAGGCGCCACAGCCGATGACTCCCACTTCCCGTTCCCCGGCGGCCATCGCCTTTTCCACCGCGAGCGTACTCGAACCCCAGGAAAGGGACCACCCGCTCCCGCCATGCCCGTAGTTGTGCACCACGGTCTTGTCGCCCACTCTCTCCACGTCTAATCGCGGTCCCGCCGCCCGGAACGGCCGTAGGCAGACTGTCACCCGGAACATGCGCGCCACATCGGCCCGGATCGGCGCCAAACGGACTATCCGCCCGCTCCCTACCGGCGGTGGCGCAATCCTTTGGACCCTGCCTGCACAACCCGTCAAACCTGCTGCCGCGCCGCCCAGAAAGTGCCGTCGATCCATATGTGCCCAACAATGTAACATCCAACCGCAAAATTCTTGGTAACTGCGGCGAAAATGTTGCGTACTACTCCCCGAGGACCCCAATGAAGAAATTCGCGCTCCTGCTGGTATGTGCCTTCGGTCTTTCCGCCCAGCTGCGGGACAACACCGATAAACAGATGAACTGTGACAACAACCGGGGCAATGACCGCCCGCGTAGCTGCAAGATCACCGAGCAGACGGTCGCCTCCGTCGGACGGCTGACCATCGATGCCGGCCACAACGGCGGCGTGTCGGTTCGCGGCTGGTCCAAGGGTCAGACGCTGGTGCGCGCGAAGGTCGAAGCCTGGGCGCCTACGGATTCCGAAGCCAGTCTCATCGCCGGCCAGATTCATGTCGATGCCGCTGGCGGCAATCTGCGCGCCACCGGGCCGGATCTGAACAATGACCGGGGGTGGGCAGTCAGTTGGGAAGTATTCACGCCCCACGCGACAGACGTGAAAGCCGCCGCCCACAATGGCGGCGTACATGTCAGCGACATTCGTGGCCGTCTGGAGATGACCACGCACAACGGAGGCGTCCACCTTGCCCGTGTTGCCGGTGACGTGACCGGAACCACGCACAACGGCGGCATCCACGTTGAAATCGCCACCGTGGAAAGCGGCCAACTGAACTTTAATACGCACAATGGCGGAATTCACCTCACCCTGCCCAACTCTTACTCCGCCCGTGTCCACGCGGAAACCAACAATGGCGGCATCCACTCCGATTTCCCCATCCCGGAACTGGAACGCCGTGACCGCGATCGCGAGCGCCGTCCCCGCAATGTGGATTTCACCATCGGCTCCGGCGGGCCCTCTATCAACGTCAAAACCCACAACGGCGGCGTCCACATCGGCCGCGGGTAACGAGCCGCCGGCAGAGCCGGCGGCTTCAGTTTCGGTCCCTGGGGCGATATGCTGCGGTATACCTGACACTGAAGGCGCGTATGTACTCTGCACTCGGTTGGATCATTTTCCTCCTCGGGGCTTCGGCCTTCGGGCAGGAAATCCCCGCGTTCCTCACCCCCGGCGAAGATACGCTCCAACCGGAGATTCGGGAAGCTCGCAATCGCAAGTTCAATGTCCGTCTGCCGTTTGCGATGTGGGAGGCCGGTCCAAACGGCATCCAGCGCTTTAGTCTCGTCGACCGGGAGCCTATTCCCGAAATGCCTTTTGACAGGGTAGACACGGTGGTCATCGGGGAGCTAGTAAACCGTGGCGTCTTTTTCAGCGCGGACGGAAAGGGACTTTACACCGAAGACACAATCGCTGTTTCGGAGGTTGTGAAGGCCCGTCAGGGAGCCGCTATCTATCCGCAGAGCCGTCTCGTCATCCTGCGGCCAGGTGGCGCCGGCAAAATGGAAGATCAACGAATCATACGGCATGAGATTCGAGGATATGTGATTCCGGCTCCCAAACAACACTACCTGCTCTTTCTGACCGAGGACCGTCCTCTCGATGCATATTTCGCCCGGAAGTTCTGGCGTATCGACAAAGGTCTTCTGGAGCCCAGTTTTCCGGAGGATGCGCGCTCCTCCTGGGCCGGAAAAACGGTAGCCAGCTTATTCACGGCGTGGAAATCCGGCGCGTGGCGAAATTGACACCAGGTACATGCATGAAATATAGCTGATGTATCAGCAAATATGCGTCACGCGCTTCCATTCTTCCTCCTTCTTCCCTTCCTCACCGCCGCCGATGATCCCCGCAATATCACAACCGGCGCTGTCATTCCCGACGAGTTCTACGCCGACCAACCCTACATCGTCAAAACCAATGATGGAGCGTGGCTCTGCGTCATCACCACCGGGCCCGGCGCCGAAGGCGCAGGCGGACAGCACGTTGTCAGCCTCCGCAGTACCGACAAGGGAAAAACCTGGGAAAAGGCGGTCGATATCGAACCCAATGACGGCCCGGAGGCCTCCTACGCCGTCATGTTGAAAGCAAACAGCGGCCGCGTCTACGTCTTTTATAACCACAACACCGATAACATCCGCCAAGTAATCGGAGACAAGCCCACCTACAAGGATGGTTTCAACAAGCGCGTCGACTCTCAAGGTCATTTCGTCTTTAAGTACACCGACGATAATG
>DASTML010000015.1:0-3306 GCA_035714175.1 Bryobacteraceae bacterium
TGTTGATTTGCCGCTGCGAAAAGCCGCTCGTCGGCGACATCAAGGAGAAAATCGCGCTCTTCTGCGATGTTCGCCCCGAAGCCGTCATCGAAGCTTGCGACGCCAAGAGCGTGTACGAAGTACCGCTGGGCTTCGCGGAACAGGATGTCGACGAGATTATCCTGCGGCAATTCAAGATTGACTCCGCGCCCCGAAATCTTACCCGCTGGGAAGAGATGCTGGACCGCCTGCACAACCCCGTGGACGAGGTGGATATCGCGCTGGTCGGCAAATACGTCGAGTACGAAGACTCCTACAAGAGCTTGAAGGAAGCGCTGCTCCATGGCGGCTTCGCACACCGGTTGAAGGTGAATACGCACTGGATTGAAGCGCAGGATTTGCAATGGCCCGACTGCGCGCAGCGGCTTTCCCAGTATGACGGCATCCTGGTTCCCGGCGGTTTCGGCAAGCGCGGCGTGGAAGGCATGCTGCAGGCTATCCGGTATGCCCGGGAAAACAAAGTTCCCTACTTCGGCATCTGTCTCGGCATGCAGACCATGGTGATTGAATACGCTCGAAACGTCTGTGGCCTGGCCCAGGCGGACTCGGCGGAGTTTGACAACGCCACCCCGCACCGGGTGATCTACAAACTGCGGGAACTCAAGGGCGTGGACGAACTCGGCGGCACCATGCGTCTTGGCGCCTATCCCTGCAGCTTGGCCGAGGGCTCAACAGCCCGAACCGCGTACGGCAAGCCGGAGATCAGTGAACGCCACAGGCATCGCTTCGAGTTCAATCGGGACTACGAAAAGGTGCTCACCGAAGGGGGCCTGCGGATTACTGGCCAGACGCCGGACGGCGTGTACGTCGAGATCTGTGAAGTCGGTGATCATCCCTGGTACCTCGGCTGCCAGTTCCATCCCGAGTTCAAGTCCAAACCGCTCGAGCCGCACCCTTTGTTTGCCGCCTTTGTCGGTGCAACCTACAAGGAACGCCTACGCCGTACCGGCACCTCCGCCGAACTGCTCAGTCATGCCAACTAACGCATCGCTGGCCCTGATCGCGGGACCGTGCGTCATTGAAAGCGAAGCACATATCCACTTCCTGGCTGGCCAGATCCGATCGCTGACCGGCCAGGATTTTATCTTCAAGGCTTCGTTCGATAAGGCCAATCGTTCCAGCGGCAGTTCCTACCGCGGTCCCGGCATCCGGGAGGGAATGCGCATCCTGGCCGGATTAAAACCGTTAGGACACCGGATCCTCACCGATATTCACGAACCCTGGCAGGCCGATGTTGCCGCCGAGGTTTGCGACGTCCTGCAAATCCCTGCCTTCCTCTGCCGGCAAACTGATCTGCTGGTTGCCGCCGCGCGGACGGGCCGCATCGTAAACATCAAAAAGGGACAGTTTGTTTCCCCCTGGGATATTCGCCACGCCGCCGACAAGGTGGCTGCGGCGGGTAATCCAAATATTTTCCTCACAGAGCGTGGTACGTCTTTCGGCTACAACAATCTGGTGGTAGACATGCGTTCGCTGGCCATCATGCGCAGCTTTGGTTGGCCGGTCGTCTTTGACGCGACGCACAGCGTACAGATGCCCGGGGCGGGCGGCACACAAAGTGGTGGGCAGCCACAGTTCATTGAGCCGTTGGCTCGCGCCGCGGTGGCCGTGGGCGTGGACGCTCTATTCGTCGAAGTACACGAAAACCCGGAACAGGCTCTGTCCGACGGAGCAAACGCGCTCCCCTTGGCAGAGTTGCCCGGGCTTTGGAACCGCTTATTGGAGCTGGACGCCGTCACTCGACGGCATACAGCTCCTCTTTCCGTTTAGCGTCTACTGCACCTGAATCCCGCGCTCGTCGAGCAAATCGCCCGTCATGCGCAGGAGATTTAACTGGTTGCGGCGATATTGAATCGTATTGTTGACCAGCTGCGCGTCGGCATTCACCAGCCGCGTTGTGGCGTCTAAGACGAAGAAGATGACAGACGTACCCAAGTCATACTTCTTCTGCTCGGCATCCAATTGTTTCTGCGCCAGATCCCGGGCGACCGCAGCCAGTTTCACCGACGCCTTGGAGGACTCCACCTGGCTGATCGCATTCAGGACCTGCTGCCGGATTGTCTGTTCTGTGCTCCGGCGGTTCAAAACATCCTGGCGCTTGGCAATCACCGCGTCAGCAAAATTCGCGGCCGCATTCCGGTCTTTGATCGGTAGGCGAAGAGAAATGCCGAACTGGTAAATCGGAAAGCCGAATCCAAAGATCTGATCGAGAGCATCGGGAAAACCGCCCCGGGAAATTAACGTGCCCGTGGAGGTGTTGTAACGGTCGCCGCCACGGCCGGTGGAGGTGTAGGTGCCGCGCAAGCTCAAGTCCGGCAACAGCGCGTTGGATGTCTGCTTCAACACCAGATCGTCCTGGTGGATCTCTTCCACGAGGGCGCGGAGATCCGGGCGCAGCCGTAGCGCTTTGGTCACCACCGCCTCACGGTCCATGTCCCGTTCGTCACTCGGGGGAAGCGGTGTTTCCGTCAAAACGATCCCCATGTTGCGATACTTCTGATCCAGATCAGCGCCCATCTGCCGGCGCAGCGCGTCCTCGAACTGCTGCAGACGGTAGCGGGCTTGAAGCACCTGAATCTCAGCCGTCGCGTAGTTGGCTTCCGGTTGGTAGATATCCAGGGGGCTGATCGCGCCCAATTCCAGTTCCCGTTTGGAACGTTTCAACGCTTCGGCCGAAAGTTCCAGCGCTTTCTCCTGCACCCGCAAAGTTTCGCGCGCGCCCAGCAGATCCCAGTAAGCGTTCTCCGCATTCGTCAGCAGCGTCAGCAACGAATTCAGGAAGTTCTCGTTCCCGATCCGCAGCCGGCTACGGGCTATCGTAATGGGAAGGCGGTTGATTTCCCGGCCCCGGCCCCGCAGTAGCGGCATCACAAGGCCGCCGGACATCTGCCCGTTCAACGCCGGGTTGAAGAAGTTGAAGGAGTTGTTCGTCGACGTCTTGGTGGCGTTGAAGCCGCCAATGAACTGTAAACCGCTGTCCAGCGTTTGCGAATACTGGAAGTTCATCGGCTGGCTCAACTGGTTCAAGGTCGCGGCGCCTTCCAGGGTGCTAGTGGTTTGGCTCTTCGTACGAGTCGCCTGGAAATTACCCGTGAACACCGGATCAAACGGCGCATAGGCCCTGGTGATCGCGTTGCGGTTAATCTCCACGTTCAGCCGTTGGACATCAATATCGACATTGTTGGCCAGAACCAGCTGGAGGTAACTGCGCAGAGAAAGTTCCAGCTTGTTATCCACGACAAAATCGTCAAACTTGCTGACGCAGCG
>DASTML010000016.1:0-30729 GCA_035714175.1 Bryobacteraceae bacterium
TTTCGATCCGACATTATCCGTGTGGCCTTCGACGCGGACTTTGTAGCCCGGATTTTTGGCTAGCAGTTCTGCAAGCCGCAACAGGCTGGGGTATCCGTCCGTGAGCACCGCCGAGCCGGTTTCAAAATTGATTTCTTCCCAATCATCCTTGGTTGCGTTGGTATTTAAACCCTGAGCCATGAGCCCGGCAACGCAGAATGACAGGAGAGTGAACCATGTAAGGGACCGTCTAAACATAATTCCTGGTCCTCCTCCCTGAATCTGTACTGTGGTGAATTGGTATTGCTATTGGATTGAGGTGATCGCGGGTATACTTCCAGTCGCCGCACCTTCGGCGACCACTGGTCATAATACCACATAATTGCATGAAATTGCGTGACTTAGAGGATACGCAGGTAGCCCCGGCGGTACGATGCTTTTGCGAGCCAAAGCGTTACAAATACCGGACGTTTATTTTTTTACCGAAAAAGAAAAGTCCCACGCCTGGGTGTTGGCTTTTCCGTCCGTAAACTCGATCCAAGCGTACTCGCCGCTGGAGAGGGGCTCCATCGGCCACACTTTGTACAGACCCTCGCCGACCTGTTTGCGGAAGATTTGGACCTCTTCGTGCTGCACCATGATTTCTTTGACCACAGGGACGACTTCCCACCGTTCGACAATACGGCCTGTTCCCTTGGGCGCGGAAACGCAGCGCACAAGAGCGAATCGTTCCTCGGCGGCGAGGCGGAAGTAGAATTCCGGGCGCTCCTCCGCGACGACAAAGGCGCTGCGAAGGCCTTCGATTTCCACGTGGCTCTTGCCGGCGAGGATTGGGATGGGCGTCAACACCTTCAACACCTGGCGTTTCTTGTCGTTGACGACTTTCAGTTCTGCCTGTTTCAAGGCGCGCATCGGTTGGCCTTCGACGACATGATAGAGTCCAGGCTCGGCGGGGACCGAGCGAATCTCTTTCCGCATGGCTCTTTCGGCTGCTTCTTCTTCTGCCTCGGCCTTTTTCTCGCCCGCAATTTCGGACTCGCGATCAGCGACGGTTTTCCGGGTTTTGGCGAGGTCGACCAGTTCGAGCGGGATCTCTTCCCAATCGCTGCGCTCGACGGAGTAAAAGCGGACGCGGTCGTCGAGCACTTTGTATTCGCTGACGACGTGGTAGGAGCCGTCTTTGAGAAAAAGCCGCAAGCTTGCTCCGAAGAGCGCGGCGGCGGCTAATGCCGCCAGGATCAATGCCGCGAGGCGCGAACGCGTGCTGCTTCCATACATCCTGCCTACATAATAGAACTCATGCGTACTCGCACACTAGGCCGGACGGGCCTTGCGGTTTCCGAAATTGGATTTGGCGCCTGGGGAATTGGCGGCAAGCAGTGGATGAATGGCTCTGACGAGGAGTCTCTGCAGGCGTTGCGCCGCGCCATTGGACTCGGGATCAATTTTATCGATACGGCGTTTGCCTATAACGAAGGCCACTCGGAGCGGTTGATCGCCCAGGTGGTGAAAGAGACGGGGGCTCCTGTGACGGTGGCCACCAAGATTCCGCCGAAGAACCGGATCTGGCCCGCGCAGAAGGGCATTCCGCTGGGCGAGGTCTTTCCTTACGACTACATTGTCGATATGACGGAGCAGTCGTTGCGTAATCTGGGTACCGACTGCATTGACCTACAGCAGTTTCACGTCTGGAACCCGGAGTGGTTGGAGGGCGAAGACTGGCGGCGGGGTATTGAAGACTTGAAGAAGGCGGGAAAGGTGCGCTACTTCGGGATTTCGATCAACGACCACCAGCCGGATTCCGCGCTGACGGCGATTGCGACCGGGCTCATCGACACAGTCCAAGTGATCTACAACATCTATGAACAGTCGCCCGAGCGAAATCTGTTCCGGGCCTGCAAAGAGCACAATATTGGCGTGCTGGCGCGGTGTCCGCTGGACGAGGGGGCATTAACCGGCGCGGTGACTGCTGAGTCCACCTTTGAACCGGGCGAGTTTCGTGACTTCTACTTCCGCGGCGACCGGAAGGCGCAGGCGGAGAAGGCGTTCCGCGCGCTCCAGGCCGATCTGGCGCAGAGCGGGGAACCGGTTTCAACGACCGCACTGCGTTTTACGCTATCCAATGATTTAGTTTCCACCGTAATTCCGGGCATGCGGAAGATCCGGAATGTGGAAGCGAATGCAGCGGTAAGCGAGGCGGGCGCATTGCCGGCCGACACGCTGGCGATTCTGCGGCGGCATGCCTGGAGCAAGTGTTTTTATCAATAGTGACAGGTGAATTCCGCTAGAATTTCCTAAACATGCATCGCTCTCTGTACGTTCAGGTCCTGGCCGCCATATCGATCGGCATCGCATTCGGCGCCTTGGCCCCAGAAACGGCGGTGGCGATGAAACCGTTCGGGGATGGCTTCATCAAGCTGATCAAGATGATTATTGCTCCGATCATCTTTTGCACGGTGGTGGTGGGGATTGCGGGGACGGCCGACATGAAGAAAGTCGGCAAGACGGGCGGACTGGCGCTGTTGTACTTCGAGGTGGTGTCGACGGCGGCGCTGCTGCTCGGGTTATTGGTTGTGAATGTCGTGAAGCCGGGGTCCGGAATGAATGTGGACCCCGCGACACTGAACGCGGGCTCTATCGCCGCCTACACCGGTCCCGGGAAGATGGCGACCACGCAGGAGTTTCTGCTGCACATCATCCCCAATAGCTTTTTCGACGCCTTTGCGAAAGGCGAAATCCTGCAGGTTCTATTGCTGGCGATCCTGTTCGGCGTGGGATTGCAGCGGCTGGGTTCGCACCGGAACGAAGTCTTCACATTTATTGAACGCAGTTCCGAGATTCTGTTTGCGATGGTGAAGATGATCACCGCCCTGGCTCCGATCGGAGCCTTCGGCGCGATGGCATTTACGGTGGGTGCGTATGGGCTGGGTAGTCTGATCCGGTTGGCCCACCTGATGGCGACTTTCTATCTGACCTGCGTCCTGTTTATCTTCGTGGTGCTGGGCGGCATTGCCCGTTTCCACGGGTTCCGCATTCTCCGGTTCCTTCGTTATATCCGGGAGGAGATTCTGATTGTGTTGGGAACGTCTTCGTCGGAAGCGGCGCTGCCGCGTATGATGTTGAAGTTAGAGTCGCTGGGAGCCGGGCGCTCGACGGTGGGCCTGGTGATTCCGACCGGCTATTCGTTCAACCTGGACGGCACCTCCATCTATCTGACGATGGCGGCGGTGTTTATCGCACAGGCTACGAATACGCCGATGACGCTGACGCAGCAGATTACGCTGCTGGCGGTGCTGCTGCTGACGTCCAAGGGCGCGGCGGGCGTGACAGGGAGCGGGTTTATAGTCTTGGCGGCAACGCTGTCGGCGGTGGGGAATGTGCCGGTTGCCGGATTGGCATTGATCCTGGGTATCGACCGGTTTATGTCCGAGGCACGAGCGATTACCAATGTGATTGGGAACGGCGTGGCCGCGTTGGTTGTAGCCAAATGGACGGGGGACCTGAACGAGCAGACGCTGCAGGAGCGTCTGCTCGCCGGTCCCCCTCCGTCGGCGTAGCCTCGGGTTCTGGTTACTTGTCCCAGCTATCCGGGATCTGCCGGATGGTGATGGAGCGTCCGTTGATGCGGATCGCGCCGCTGCGCGGGGTGGGCTTGGAGTTGCCCTGCACGGTGAATTGGACGGTGACAGAACCGGTTCCGGAGGAGGCGGACCGGACGGAGATCCAGGTGGCGTTGTCGGTCAGTGTCCAGGTGCAGTACTGCGGCATGTAGACGGTGAACTGGCCGCTGCCGCCGAAGTTGTCGACTTCCACCGTGGAAGGGGCGACGAAGAATTGCGGTGCGCAGTAGCGGGAACGCATCCCGGCTTCGTCACCGGCCGAGAGGGCCGAACGCTGGCCGATGGTGACGCCGGCCGGTGCGGGGACCTGCAGACTGATGGTCTGGGAAACGTTGTCCTTGGAGAAAGCCGTCAAGGAGTAGTGCATGATGGAGCCGAAGTCGTAAGCGCCGATATCGGCGGCGATGGCGTCGGATTCCTTGGCGAACTGGTCCTCCTTACCCGCGATGATGTTGGCGGTGTTGATCTTGATGAAGTTGTCGCGGTCCTGGCGGTTGTGCTCGTGCAGGAAGCCCAGGGCATGGCCAATTTCGTGGACGATGTTACCGGATCCGCAGCTGTTATCCAGTTCAATCAACTGCTGGCCACCTTTGCGTCCCGGGTAGGAGCGGCACACGCCGGAGGTGAAGCTGAAGGTCACATAGTCGGTGTGCGTGGTGCGGTTGACGAGCGTTCCAGGGAACCGGGAGTTCCAGTAGGCGATGGCGGTCTTGATCTTCCCGTCCAGTTCGTCTCCCACCTTGAGATTGGCATTGTAGGCGATGTTGAAGGGAATCGTGCCATAGGACCAGC
This sequence comes from Bryobacteraceae bacterium, assembly GCA_035714175.1. Taxonomy (GTDB): domain Bacteria; phylum Acidobacteriota; class Terriglobia; order Bryobacterales; family Bryobacteraceae. The sequence goes on from DASTML010000016.1 coordinate 4,392, forward strand.
GATAGGGGAATACGTTATCGAGAGAGTGAGAGGCGCGGTTTTGATTCTTGCCTTTTCCGCCGCCGCCGATTACCTCATTCACTTCACCGAGGACGACGTCGCCCTGCATGACAGCCATCCCATCCTGCACTTCGAACTCCAGGAGTTTGTCCCCGACGTAGGCACTGCGGAAGTCGCGGGGGCGCGGACGGGGAGCGGTTGGCTGGAAGGAGGGCAGAGGCTGCATCTCGCCCAATTCATCGGCAGCGAACTGCTGCACGTTTTCGATGGCAAAGGGCCAGTCTGCGCCGGCGCGGCCTTCCACGGCGATGGTCAGTGACGCACCCGGAATGAGACGGGAATCAAACTCCGGTACATTGAGCGGGCCGTTGCCGGTATAGGGCCCGTGGATGGCGACGATATTGCCCTGGCTGTCCTTTCCGTAAAGAAAGAGCCGGTCGCCGTCGCCCAGCGTGAGCGACCGGAAGCTGACACGGAATGCCGCCGCGTTCTCACCGGCGATACGCAGTTCGGCCGCCTGCCGGTTGCCCTGTGCCTGCCGCCATTGTGGGGCCGGGAGGTCTTCGCCATTGTTGTAATTTTGCGCATTCAAAGTTCCGGTCAAGGCCAGGAGTAAAAGGAGTGTAAGTCGCATACATTCTCTCTGGCGCGGAGTCTTTTGAAAAGTTATCGTGCGAACCGGCGAATGATAAACTATCGGAACCGATGTCACGCGCCGTATTGTTTTCCCTACTTTTTGCCGCCTCCGTATTTCCGCAGGCCCGTAAGCACAACCTGCCGCCGCCCAATGCCGCTGGGCAGGTTTCGAATCCCGCCAAGGTGATCCCGCAACCGGCCGGCAAGAAGCTGGAGGTTCCCGCCGGGTTCCAAACGGAGGAGTTTGCCAGCGGTTTCCAAAAGCCGCGCGAACTACTGCAGTTGCCTGGCGGAGCAATCCTGGTGACGGAGAGCGTTGCCAAGGGCGGCGTTTTCCTGGTGGAGAAAGGCGGCTCTCCGAAAGCGCTGATCAATAACCTGGATCGTCCATTCGGCATGGCGTTTCACGAAGGCTACCTTTATGTTGCCGAAGCCGAAGCGGTGAAACGGTACAAGCTGGACGTAAAAACGTTGACGGCTGGCGCGGGCGAGAAGATTGTCGATCTGACCGGATACGGCAAAGGCCATTGGACGCGTTCGCTGGCGATTGACGGCAAAGCGAAGAAGCTCTACGTTTCCGTCGGCTCCGGCAGCAACGTGGACCTGGGCGACCCGGCAAACCGCAACGCTGTGAACGTCTACAACCTGGATGGTTCCAACGCTGAGGTTTTCGCCAACGGGCTGCGCAACCCGGTCTGTATTCGTTTCCAGCCGGAAAGCAAGCGGCTTTGGACGACAGTGCAGGAGCGGGATGGCCTGGGGGACGATGCGACGCCGGATTTCTTCACGGAAGTGAACAAAGGCTCGTTCTACGGGTGGCCGTTTGCTTACGCCGGTCCGAATGAAGATCCACGGCACAAGGGCGTGAATCCGGAAGCAGTGAAGAAGACTGTGGAGCCGGATGTACTGCTGGGCGCTCACGTCTCGGCCATGAATTTTGTGTTCTATACGGGTAAGCTGTTCCCGGCTAAGTACCGTAATGGCGCGTTCATCGCGTTGCGTGGCTCTTCGGGCCGCTCCAAGCGCGTCGGTTACTCGGTGGTCTTCCAGCCGTTCAAAGGCGGCAAGCCCGCGGGTGCGCTGGAGAATTTTCTGACTGGATTCATGCTGGGTCCGGATCAGAAGGAAGTCTGGGGCCGGCCTGTGGGCTTGACCCAGTTGGCCGATGGCAGCCTGCTGCTGTCGGAAGACGGGAACAACAGGATTTGGCACATTACGTATAAAAAGTAGCTCTGATTATTTTGGGAAGGAGAATGCGCATCACGGGATGTGACGCGCATTCTCCTTTTCGCATTTTCGTTGGCACTGGCCGCGCAACCTGTCCTGTTTCCCATCCGCGTGGGGCGGCAATCCGGGTTTATTGACCGGACGGGACGCGTGGTGATTCCACCGCGATTTGACCAGGCGGAGGAGTTTCAGGAAGACCGGGCCGTTGTTTGGATTGGCTCGCAAGCCGGCTACATTAACACGGCCGGCGAATTGGTGATTCCGGCCATCTACACGACCGCGAAGGCCTTTACGGATGGGCGGGCGCTGGTGAGCCGGGACGGCAAATATAGCGTGATCGACCGGACGGGAAAAACGGTGGCGGAGATCCCTTACCGCGTATTAGGGGATTACAGCGATGGATTGGCAGTAGTGCAACGGGCCCGCAGCGGCTCGATCCCCGCGGCGTATGGATATATTGACCGCGAGGGACGCGTGGCGATTCCACCGCGTTTTATGCCTGCGGGAAAGTTCCCCGGCGATGGGCAGGGGGTGGCGGTAGGGGGACTGGACCGGAACTGGTGCTACTTCGACAAGAGGGGCCAAATTGTGCTGCGCCTCCCGATGGATGGGCATGACCGCGCACCGGGATTTCATGACGGGTTGGTGGTTTGGAAAGAGGGCTTTTTCTGGGGATACCGGAACGCAAAGGGCGAGTGGGCCATTCGTCCGGAATTCGATGATGCGCATGATTTTTCAAATGGCGTCGCTCAGGTGGAGAAAGACGGGAAGTGGATGGAGATCGATACGCGCGGTAAGCCGATGCCCGCGCGCACGGGACCACAGCCGATCCGCCCGCCATCGGAAGGGTTAACGTTGGCGGTAGACGGCGACCGGTATGGATACCTGCTGCCCGATGGGCGGCCCGCATTTCCGTTCCGGAAGATGGACGCTGCTTTTGACTTTACCTGCGGCCTGGCGCGAATTCAGTTGGACGGTAAGTTTGGCTACCTGGACAAGGAGGGCCGGTTGGCGATATCCAATGAGTTCTTCGCGGCCACCGACTTCCGCGGCTGCCTGGCCATGGTGCAATCCCGGGAGGGATGGCAATATGTGAATCCCAAGGGACAGGTTGTGTGGAAGCCGGAGGCGCGATTTTAGCCGTTAGCGGAACTCAATGCCTTTGACGAACGAAGCGCCAAAGACGAGGTCCGCATACGGGAAACCGGTCAAGGGGATTTCGACCGGGGTTTGCGTGTGAGCCACCGTGACTACGCCGGAGGAAACGCCGGAAGTAACCACGGTGGGCGGCAGATAAAGCAGCACTTGCGCTGGGATCTGGAACCGGCCGGCGCTGGCTGGAGCGCGGCAGCTAAACAGAGCCCCGCTGTTGATTGGTTGCGTTGCGGATTTCTGCAATAGAGAAGTGCCGGCGATATCGACATAGCCCCGGCTGTCGCCGCCGGTCCAGGTGACTTCCATGCCCTGGGCGCGTTGCACGACGCTGGTCTGGTCCATATTGGCCCAGGCAAAAGCGGGGGTGGGAAGAGTGATCGTGGCATTAAACGGCGGGACTTCGTTGGAGCCGGAGCCGTTATTGACCGAATAGACGCCCGGCGAAAGATAAGGCGGAGGCGGAACGGGAACCTGGCCGGCGAAGGGAGTCATGCCGAGTTGGGCAGAGAAACCGGTTGGATATTTGGTAAGCGCCCTGCTGCCGTTGGGGCCTGTGACCGTCATGCTCGTGCCGCCGTTCAGGTAGGATACGGCGCCGGTGTCCGGGGCGGCCGGTTCATCGATGAGCGGTCCGACAATGCAACCGCCGATTATGGTGACAGGGGTGGGCTTGGAAGGCGGCACCTTGCCGAGATCGGTCTCCGAGAAGGCGGCGGAGGCGATGTCGCTGACGATTTCGATCGGAGCGCTGGTGGGGGAGAGCACCACTTTCTGCGTGACGCGGAGCAGGCGAATACCGGCGGCGCGGAGGACGCCCGATCCGGGTAGCGTCGTCTCGGGAAGGGGGTCCGGACACTGCGGACCTTGCGCGACGGAGATGGTGGACAGATTGCTGATGATGTTGCCGGTCTGGAACCACACGGTGGCATAACAGCCATTGATGCCCGCGGGAATTTCGACGTTCAACTGATCGAGCCCCGCGAGTCCGGGCGTACGGCCCTGGAAAAGCACTTTAGCCGGTTTACCATCGACAAACGCCTGCACGCCGGCGGCGAGGTCCTGCACGGGGGCTCCGCGGCTTTCGTCAAAGCTCACCGCGCCGAGTCCCGTGCCGTAAAAGACGCCGATTTGGCCAGGCTGCGCGCTGTTCCGGACCCCGTTCAAATCGACCTGCCCGGCGGAATTGGTCAATTGCATGACCGCCGGCCCGAGGCCGGTCTGCGCCAGAGTGAGTACCCCAAGGCTCCTGGCGACGACGGTGATAGGGGCGGGAGCGCTGGCGGCGCCGTTGACGGTGACCACCAGTGTCCCCGTGCCGGCCGGCGTGCGCGAGGGGAGCAGCGCGACGATCTGGCCTTGGGAGACGTAATAAAGCAGGGCATCGACCGTGGTGCTGTTGACGGTGACTTTCACACTGGTGTTTCCCAACTGGCTGGGCAAGGGAAAGCCATTCGGCTGCGCCGCGGTTGCCGGGCCGATATTGGTTCCGTAAATATCAAAAATCGACCCCTGCGCGATGCCGGCGTTGGGCATGCCCGCACGGGCGTAACTGTAATGGTTCAAAATTCCGCCCGCCGCGACCGTGGGGGTTTGTCCCCATGCGGTCATTCCGAAAAGCGCGGCGCTGCACACGATTAAAGCTCTCATGCCTCTGTCTCTCTCCTGGTTATCCTGTGGACCTCCGCAGGCTATCACGCGATACACTGGGCCTGCATGTTGCACCGGTATTGTTTACTCGTCCTGACGGCCGCGGCGCTTTCCGCGGCTCCACGGCAGGCCGATGTGGTGATTTATGGGTGTACGTCTGGAGCCATTACAGCCGCCGTGCAAGTGAAGCGCATGGGAAAGTCCGCGCTGCTGGTTTGCCCGGAGCGCCACCTGGGCGGATTGACCGCGGGCGGGCTGGGGTGGAGCGATACGGGGAACAAGGCCGTGATCGGCGGCTTGTCGCGAGAGTTTTATCACCGTGTCTGGAAGATGTATGACCGTCCCGAAGCCTGGCGATGGCAGCGCAAAGAGGAGTACGGCAACAAGGGGCAGGGAACGCCGGCGCTGGATGTCACCGGGCGGACGATGTGGGTTTTTGAACCCCATGTAGCCGAGCAGGTGTACGAAGCCTGGCTCCGGGAGGAGAAGATCCCCGCGGTCCGGAATGCCTGGCTGAACCGGGAAACCGGCGTGAAGAAGCAGAATGGACGGATCGTCTCCCTTACCACGCTGGACGGCGCGACGTATACGGGAAAGGTGTTCCTGGACGCAAGTTATGAAGGAGATCTGATGGCCGCGGCCGGCGTGTCGTACCACGTGGGGCGGGAGTCGTCCGCGGAGTATGGGGAGGAGTGGAACGGCGTACAGACCGGGGTGCTGCACCACCGGCATCACTTTGGCGCCGTGAAAACGCCGGTATCGCCTTATCTGGTTCCGGGAGATCCGAAAAGCGGCCTGCTGCCGCGGGTCAGCGCGGAACCGCCGGGAGAACGCGGCCAAGCGGACAAGAAAGTGCAGGCCTATTGTTTCCGGACCTGTTTGACGAAAGTTCCCGCGAATCGCATTCCGTTTCCCAAGCCGCCGGGATACGACGCCAAGGAGTATGAGCTGCTGCGCCGCATTTTTGCGGCCGGCTGGCGGGAAACCTTTCAGAAGTTCGACATGATCCCCAATGCCAAAACCGATACCAACAATCACGGACCGTTTTCTTCCGACAATATCGGCCGCAATTGGGACTATCCGGAGGCCAGCTACGCCCGGCGCAAAGAGATCATCGCCGAACACCGCCAGTATCAGCAAGGACTTCTCTATTTCATCGCCAACGATCCGGGCGTGCCGGAGGAGGTGCGGAGCGAGATGGCAAAGTGGGGCCTCTCCCGGGACGAGTTCCGGGACAACGGCAACTGGCCGCATCAGATCTACGTGCGCGAGGCGCGGCGTATGAAGGGCCTATACGTGATGACGGAGAACGAACTGTTGAAAAAACGCCCTACGCCGGATTCCGTCGGCATGGGCTCCTACGGCATCGATTCCCACAACATTCAGCGCTACATTACGCCGGAAGGTCATGTGCAGAACGAAGGCGATATCGGCGTCAGCACCAAAGGGCCGTATCAGATTGCCTACGGAGCACTTGTTCCGAAAAAGAGCGAGGCGGGCAATCTGCTGGTGCCGGTGTGCGTGTCCAGTTCCCACATTGCCTATGGGTCCATTCGCATGGAGCCCGTGTTTATGATTCTCGGCCAGTCCGCCGCTACCGCCGCCGTGATGGCGATTGACGGGGGACTGGCCGTGCAGGATGTACCTTACGAAAAGTTGCGCGCGCGGCTCTTGGCCGACGGGCAAGTGCTCTCCTACTGAGCCGGCTTCGCCGCGTACCAATCGGCGTTGCGTTTTTCGTAATGGGCCCACTCAGGCGGAAGATCCTCCGCCGCAAATATAGCCGACACGGGGCACACCGGCACACAGGCTCCGCAGCAGATGCAATCATCGGGGAAGATGTAAAGCTGACTGGCTTCTGCGTGGCCGGGTTCGTCGCGTAGAGGATGAATGACATCCACTGGGCAGGCATCCACGCAGGCCGTATCTTTAACGCCAATGCAGGGTTCGGCAATAACGTATGGCATGAAAGCTCCTTTGCTTCCCGTCCAGAATAGGAAGCCCCGCCACGGTTCGGCGATGACTTTTGTCACGGTGGGAGGCTATTTTTCGAGTTCGGTGCGCAGAGCATCCAAATCCGGAATCGTGACAGCGCGGCGCTGCATCCGGATGAGACCTTCGCCATGCAAGCGGCCCAGATTGCGCGAGACCAGTTCGCGGACCGTGCCCAGGCGGACGGCCAGTTCCTCATTATTTTCCGCCAAACGGAGCGTTGCGCCGGCAGGTTGCTCACGGGCCAATTCCAAGAGATAGGCGATCAGCCGGCCGCGCACCGATTGGAACGTCAACTGCTCCACCAAACCGCGCAGGCGCCGGAGACGGTGGCCAAGAACCCCGATCACCTGCAACGCGACTTCGGGGTGCTGGACGCAGTAATTCCGAAAAAGGCTGCCATCCAGACGCAGGAGCGTAAGAGGCGTCAACGCGATGGCCGTCGCCGAATAGGGGCCGCGGTCGAAGACCGAAACTTCGCCCAGCGAACTTCCCTCCCGTTCGATGGAAAGGAGTTGCTGCCGTCCGGTGGCTGCGGTACGGAGGATGCGAACCTGCCCGGAGTGGACGATCAGAAGGTCACCGCCTGCTTCGCCCTCGGAGAAGACGACGGCTCCCTGCTGGTAGTTGCGGGCCACAACGTGTTGGGCGAGCACATCCAGTTGGTCCAACGAGAGGTTGGCGAAGAGGGGAACACGACGCAGCGAGGCGGCGAAGCTAGGGGACATGACGCGATGGTTCCAGGATGGAGTACCGAAAATTTTAGCAGAATTAGTGGTTTGGAATCAGAGAGTTGGCGTGCGGGAGCGGGCCGGAAGGATTGACGGGAGCCGTAGAATGGGAAAAGAGGGGGTCAGCCTGTTCGCGGGGTGACCCCCTTTCGCTTTTTGTCCGCCCGGGAGGATTGTTTCTGAAACTTTATGGCGGTACACTGCATTTAAGTGATAGAGAGGCACTCATATTATGGATCTCAACAAGCTGACAGAAAAATCCCAAGACGCGCTCCGCTCCGCTCAGTCCATCGCGGTCCAAAACTCCAACAACCAACTCGACGTCGAACATCTCCTTGCCGCCCTGCTCCGGCAGGAACACGGCCTTGTCCCCTCCCTTTTGAAGCGGGCGAACGTCCCGCTCGATACTCTTTCGCTGCGATTGGTTCAGGAATTAGACAAGCTGCCCAAGGTCTCCAATGTTCAAGGGGCCGAGCAGCTGTATGTCACTACGCGATTGACCAAGGTGATCACCGAAGCGGAGGCGGAAGCCAAGAAGCTGAAAGACGACTACGTCTCGGTGGAACATCTGCTGCTCGCCCTGTTGGCTGACGGCGGGACGGCCGGGAAGCTGTTGAAGGAATTTGGAGTCACTCGGGCGCGCATGGAATCGGCGTTGAAGGAAGTACGCGGCGCGCAACGCGTGACCACGCAGAATCCGGAATCCACGTATGAGGCGCTGGAGAAGTACGGCCGCGATTTGACGCAGTTGGCGCAGCAGAACAAGCTCGATCCCGTGATTGGGCGGGATGAAGAGATTCGCCGCGTGATCCAGGTTCTCTCTCGCCGGACGAAGAACAATCCGGTGTTGATCGGCGAACCGGGCGTCGGGAAAACCGCGATTGCCGAAGGCTTGGCGAACCGGATTGTCCGGGGCGACGTGCCGGAAGGCATCAAGGAAAAGAAGATCGTGGCGCTGGATATGGGCGCGTTGATCGCGGGTGCGAAATTCCGCGGTGAATTTGAGGAACGGCTGAAGGCGGTACTCAAAGAAGTGACGAGCTCGGAGGGGCGCATTATCCTCTTTATCGACGAGTTGCACACCGTAGTGGGCGCGGGAAAGGCCGAAGGCTCTATGGATGCGGGCAACCTGTTGAAGCCGCTGCTGGCGCGGGGCGAACTGCACTGCATTGGCGCGACGACGCTGGACGAATATCGCAAGTACATTGAGAAAGATCCTGCGCTCGAACGGCGGTTCCAGCCGGTGCTGGTGGACCAGCCGTCGGTGGAGGACACGATTTCGATTCTTCGCGGCTTGCGGGAACGGTATGAGGTGCACCACGGCGTCCGGATTAAGGACGCGGCTCTGGTGAGCGCAGCCGTGCTCTCCAACCGCTACATTACGGACCGCTTTCTGCCGGACAAGGCCATTGATCTGGTAGATGAATCGGCGGCGAAATTGCGCACGGAAATCGATTCGGTACCCAGCGAGTTGGACGAGGTCCAACGGCGGCAGATGCAGTTGGAAATTGAACGGGAAGCGCTGAAGAAGGAATCCGACAGCGCGTCGAAAGACCGTTTGACGCGGCTGGAGAAGGAATTGGCCGAGTTGAAGGCACAGGCCGACGGATTACGGGCGCAGTGGCAGAACGAGAAAAAGTCGGTAGATGTTCTCCGTACGTTGAAGGAGAAGATCGAGTCGACCAAAGCCGATATTGAACGGGCGGAGCGGTCTTATGATCTGAACAAGGCAGCCGAGTTGAAGTACGGCACGCTGGTAAACCTGGAGAAAGAACTGGCGCGGGAGTCCGAACGGCTGGCCGGAGAAGCGGGCGGCCGGCTGATTAAAGAAGAAGTTGGCGAAGAGGATATCGCGGCGGTCGTCAGCCGGTGGACCGGCGTTCCGGTTACGAAGTTGTTAGCCGGCGATATGCAGAAGCTATTGAACCTGGAAAAGGAGCTCCATGGCCGAGTGATTGGCCAGGAGGAAGCCGTCGAGGCGGTAGCAGACGCGGTCCTGCGGGCTCGCAGCGGGTTGAAGGATCCCAACCGGCCAATTGGTTCGTTTATTTTCCTGGGTCCGACCGGCGTTGGGAAAACCGAACTGGCTCGGGCGCTGGCCGAATCGCTCTTTGACGATGAACATGCCATGATCCGCATCGATATGTCCGAGTATCAGGAAAAGCACACGGTATCGCGGCTGGTCGGCGCGCCTCCAGGATATGTCGGGTTTGAGGAGGGCGGGCAATTGACCGAAGCGGTACGCCGCCGTCCGTACAGCGTGATTCTGTTCGATGAGATTGAGAAGGCGCACCCCGATGTGTTCAATATCCTGCTTCAGGTGTTGGACGACGGGCGCCTGACGGACGGCCAGGGCCGCACGGTCAATTTCAAGAACGCGATCGTAATCATGACCTCCAATATCGGCAGCCCGCGGATTCTCGAATACAAGGGCGACTGGAAGGGGGACAACTACGAACGGATGAAGCGGGCCGTGATGGAGGAGTTGCGGCAGGGATTCCGGCCGGAATTTTTGAACCGGGTCGATGAAATTATCGTCTTCCATGCACTGAGCGAAGAACACTTGAAGGACATCGTGAAAATTCAGTTGAGCGGCCTCCGCAAGCGGCTGGAGGAGCGCAACATCGCGTTGGAGTTTTCCGATGTGGCTTTGGGCTGGCTGGTGCGCAATGGATACGACGCGAATTTTGGAGCCCGGCCGTTGAAGAGAATCATCCAAAAAGAAGTAGAGACGCCTTTGGCGCGCAAGCTGATTGCCGGGGAGATCCGGGACGGGCAACTGGTAAAGGTTGACCTGAATCCTCTCCGGGGTGAGCTGGACTTTTCGCCGCCAATTGCAGCGTTTGCCTGAGTAGAGAACGGAAACGAGTCAACGAAAAGAGGAAAATATGGCACACATTGAAGAGTTCCGCAGCCTGCCCGTACTGCCGTTGAAAAATACGGTTCTGTTCCCGGGGCTCATGCTGCCCCTGAGCGTTGGCCGCAAATCCACCCAGGCGGCCGTTGAGGCGGCTCTGGCGACGGAGGAGAAGGAGATCTTCGTGATCTCCCAGCGGGACTCGTCTGTCGAATCGCCGGCCGAAGGCGATTTGTACACCGTCGGAACGATTGCGGTTGTCCGCCGCATTCAACGCAACAACCAGGTGATGGAATTGATGGTAATGGGCGAAGAGCGCGCCAGCCTGGCTAAGTTGGACCAGGTGTCCGATGAGGACGGCAATAGCATCTATCTCCGTGCTCGTGTCCAGACCACTCCGTTGCCCGAAGACACGGGGACGGAAGTGGAGGCGCTGGAGCGGGAAATTCTGGATCTGGCGACGCGGGCCATTACCCTGGCTCATGGCGAAACCACGCAAGACCTTGCCCGCGTGTTAAAGGGTCAGGAAGATCCTCTGCACATGGTGTATTTGCTGGCGTCGATGATGTCGTTGCCGGTGGACAAAGAACAGATCCTGCTCGAAGCGTCCACTCGCTTGGAGGCGCTGCGGGAACTGCACAAATACCTCTCTCATGAGGTGGAAGTGCTGGAACTGAAGACCAAGATTGCCAGCGAAGCGCGCAACGAAATGTCGAAGGACCAGCGCGACTACATGCTGCGCCAGCAGATGAAGGCGATTCAGCAGGAGTTGGGCGACAAGGACGACGGCAATGAATCCGCTTTGCTGCGCGAAAAAGCTGAGAAGACGGAGTTGCCTGAGGCGGTGAGGAAGGAAGTCGACCGCGAATTGAAAAAGCTGGAGAGGACGAACCCGGCCTCGCCTGACTATCAAGTAACACGTGGTTGGCTGGATTTCGTGCTGGAATTGCCTTGGACGGCGGTAAGCGAGGACAACCTCGACATCAAGAATGCCCGCCAGATTCTGGACGAGGATCACTATGAGCTGAAAGAGGTGAAGGACCGTATCCTGGAACACCTCAGCATCATGAAGCTGAATCCGAAGGCCAAGGCGCCGATTCTGGTGCTGGTTGGGCCTCCAGGAGTCGGTAAGACCAGCCTGGGGCAGTCCATTGCCCGTTCGCTCGGAAGGAAGTTTGAGCGTATGAGCCTGGGCGGCATGCACGATGAGGCGGAGCTGCGTGGACACCGCCGTACCTACATCGGCGCTATGGCCGGCCGTTTATTGCAGGCCATGCGCCGTGCGGGCACGCGTAATCCTGTCATTCTGTTGGACGAGATCGACAAGGTCGGCCGTGATTTTCGCGGCGACCCGGCGAGCGCCCTACTGGAGGTCCTTGATCCGGAACAAAACAAGACGTTCCGTGACAACTACCTCGATCTGGACTTCGACCTGTCCAAGGTGATGTTCCTCTGCACGGCCAACTCCCTCGATACGGTTCCGCGCCCGCTGTTGGATCGCATGGAGATCATCCGGCTTTCCGGCTACAGCGAGGAGGAGAAGGTACAGATTGCGCGCCGCTACATCATTCCGCGGCAGCTTGCCGAAGCCGGTATCCAGCCGGAGCAGGTGGAGTTCACCGATGCGGGATTGCGGTTCATCATCAACGGCTATACACGCGAAGCGGGGCTCCGCCGTTTGGAGCGCTCCATCGCCAAGGTAATCCGGAAGGTGGCTCTGCGCGTGGTGGAGGGCAACGGTTCGGCGGTAGTCCTGGATGAGGCGACGGTAGTGGAGTTGCTCGGCCCTGAACTGGTTCAGCCGGAGCGGTTCCGCAAGACGCTGCCGGCGGGTGTAGTGACGGGGCTTGCCTGGACCGAGTCGGGCGGCGACGTTCTCTATCTGGAGGCGACTTTGCTGCCGGAAGGCAAGGGCTTGACCATTACTGGCCAACTGGGCGAGGTGATGCAGGAGTCCATGAAAACAGCACAGAGCTTCATCTGGTCGCACGCCGAGGAGTTGGGCCTGGATCCGAAACTCTTCAAGGAGTTTGGTTTGCATGTCCACGTACCTGCCGGGGCGATTCCGAAGGACGGTCCGTCGGCGGGAATCGCGGCGGCAACGGCAATGACGTCGGCTTACACAAAGCTTCCGGCGCGGAACGATACAGCGATGACCGGTGAAATCACTTTGACCGGGCTGGTGCTGCCGATTGGCGGCGTGAAGGAAAAAGTGCTGGCCGCTCGTCGCGCCTGCATGAAGCGGGTGATTTTGCCGAAGGCGAACGAGAAAGATCTTCGCGATGTGCCGGAGAGCGTCCGGACGGAGTTGGAGTTCCTATTCGTGGACCGCGTCGAAGAGGTGCTGGCTGCCATGATTCCGGTGCTGGCGCCGTCTCTCAAGGAAGTAGCCGCCTAACCGGGCGCTACCGTTTGGCGCAAAGAGGGGGCCGTTCCGGCCCCCTCTTTGCTTTTCGGATAACGTAGTAAGTATATGCGTCATTGGGTGGTGTTACTGGCACTGGCGGCTTCGTGCCTCCCCGCCGCCGACAAGTACTTCGTCTATGAGAGCGAACATTTCGAGTTAATTACAGACGGTCCGCGGGGCCGCGCACAGAATGTTCTAGCTCATTTTGAACGTGTGCGTAGCTTCTTCGAGACGATGTTGAACCTGCGCGCGCCGATACTGAAACCGCGTATCGTGATGTTCAACAACGAGAAGGACTACCAGGATCACGCGGGTAACAAGAATACGGCCGCTTACTATATTGGCTTGCCGCAGCGTGACTACATTGCCATGAGCCCCGCAATGACAGAAGCGGCGCGCCGCACGGCGGTACACGAATACATTCATCTGCTGGTCCACTACTCCGATATGCGCGTTCCGATATGGCTCAACGAGGGCATCGCGGAACTGTACTCCAATGTGGAACAGGTGAAAAAGAGCATCCGCGTGGGTACGCCGATTGCCGGTCATGTGTATCTCATCCGGAATTCCTGGATACCTCTTGCGGAGGTGACCTCCGCCGACCATCAGTCCAAGCTCTATAACCGGCGCGAACACATGGGGCCCTTTTATGGCATTTCCTGGGCGTTGACGCACATGTTGTCGCTCGACCAACGGTACCGTCCTGGTTTTCGAAAGTTGAGTGATGCGATGACTGCTGGAGCGACTTCAGAGGAGGCCTTTCAGCAGGTCTATCAGAAATCCATCACGCAGGTGGAGGCCGATTTGAAGGCGTATATAGAGGGTAGCCGCGTCAATGTGGTGAACTTCGATATACAGTTCGAAAAGGTGGATGAAAAGGTGGAGCCCCGGCAAGTGACGGACTACGAGTGGGGCGTGGCGACCGCGGATTTATTGGGCGCGTCCCATCGTGCGGACCAGGCCGCGGCACGCCTGGAAGCATTGACCAATATGGCGGCACAGCGGCCGGAGGCCTGGGAATCGCTGGCGCTGATTCGTTGGCGTGCGGGGCAATCTGGCTCCTGGGAGGCTTTCCAGAAGGCCCGTTCGCTTGGTTCCGAGCATCCGCATCTGGCGTTTTGGGCGGGGCAGTTTGGCAAGGACAGCGGTGTTGTGCGGGAGAGCCTGGCGCGCACATTGGAAAAATATCCGGATTATGCGGAGGCGAGGCTCCGGCTGAGTGGCTCCTATCTGAAGGATGGGGATCCAGCCAAGGCGTTTGCCCAAGCGACGCTGATCAAAAAGATCCACCCAGCTCTGGTGGGATGGTACTTCCCGGTCTACATTCAGGCCGCCTACTACTCCGGCAAGGTGGCAGAGGCGAGGGCCGCGGCGGACCAGTTCGCCCGTGTGGCTAATAAGAAGGATAAAGCGCTCGCCGAAGAAATGCGCCTATTGGCGGCGAAAGATCCCCGAAAAACGGCGTCCCAACCGGCCCGGATTGTGGAGTCTCGCGCGGGTTTGGCTACTCAGTTTGAAGAGTTTGTGGTGGAGGAACCGCCGCCTGTTCCGCTTTCGTTTCTCTCCGGGACGTTGGTTGAATTGCAATGCGGCGAGCCCGCGAGCCTTCATATACAGTCCGGGGAGGCGGTGGTAAAGCTGGCCATTGATGACCCGAAGAATCTGCAGTTGGCCGGGGCGGCCGGAGGGATGGGCGAGTTGCAATGTGGGGCGCAGAAGAGGCCCGTCAAATTGGGATATATGCCAGGACAGCAGAGGGCCGATGGCGCCGCCGGCATTGCCCGGACTATCGAGTTCTTACCATGAGCCGAGTTCTTACCATGAGCCGCTTCGCTATTCTGTTGGCCGCCGCGGTTTCGCTATCGGCGCAGATCAAGTTCACGCGAATCGAAAATGAGCATTTTGCCTTGTACTCGGACGGTTCGCCAGGGCGGGCGGCTGCTGTGTTGGACCGTTTGGAGAAAGTGCGGTCGTTTTTTCTCCAAACGGTGAATCCGCGGGTGGTGGCCGCCAAACCAAGGATTGTTCTGCTCAATAACCCTAAGACCTTCGCTACATTTGTGGACCGCAAGACGGTGGCTGCCTACTATATCGGGCTTCCGCACCGTGATCTGATTGTGGTGGGGCCCGGCGCCAATGACATGGTGGTGCTTACGCATGAGTACGTGCACATGCTTGTGCATCAGGCGGGGATGCGTTTGCCTTTGTGGCTGAATGAAGGACTGGCCGAAGTCTATTCCACAGTGGAGTATGTGGATGGCCGGATGCGGGTCGGTGCGCCAAAGGTCGGATACCTCCAGCTTCTCCACCGCAAGTTTCCAGACATACGCTCCATCTTACAGGCCGAAGACTACGGCAGTACGGAACATGTGGGGCCGCTGTACGCAGCCAGTTGGGCGATTGCGCACATGATGATGCTCGAGGATGACCTGCGGCCGAAGTTCACCCGCTTTACCAATGCGTTGCAGGCGGGCCTGGCTCCGGACTTGGCCCTTCGGAAAAGCTACGGTCTGACGCCGCAACAGTTGGGTGAGCATGTGCAGGGCTATATTCGCGGGAAAACGGTGAATGTGGTGATGTTCCCCTTCCGATGGGAAAACCAGGCAGGGGAGTCCAAGGCAGCGCCGGCTACGGATTTGGAAACAGGTCTGACGATGGTGGATCTCTATCTTTCCGGCCGCGACATCGTCTCCGCCGCGCGCGCGGCGGAACAGGCTACGGAACGGTATCCCGATTCGGCTGCCGCGTGGGAGTCGCTTGCCGCGGTTCGCATGTATCAGAAAGACGAGACGGGAGGAGCCGGCGCGCTGCGGCAGGCGTTCCTATCTGGGTCCAGGAATCCGGATCTGTTGGCGATCGCTTCTTCATTGCACGGCAAAGACCGGCAGTTGGCGCGGCAGATGATCGACCGCGCATTGGAGGCGGATCCCGGCCATTTTGAAGCCCAGAAGCAATTGGCAGCGTGGCACATGGATGGAGAAGACTGGTCGGCGGCGCTGGCCGCTTTGCGCGGCATCAAAAGCTTGACCTATCTGGAAATGCGCCGCTATACGCCTCTCTTTCTGCAGGCGGCGGTCCGCGCGGGGAAACCCGAACTCGCACACGGCGCCCTGCTCGAGTTTCGTGAAAATGCAATCACGGACGAAGACAAAACTTTGGCGGATCGCATGGGCCGTATGCTCACCCACGGCGAAGCGCCGCCTCCGCCGGCCACGGGCGGCATCGGCTCCGTTGTGGGACAACTGGCGGAGGTCGATTGCGCCGGCAACCGGCAGGTATTGCATGTGGCAACGGCCGAAGGTTTGCAAAAGATTCCCGTAGACCACACCCGTACGCTCTTGATCGGAGGAGACGCGCCGAACATTGGCTGTGGGCCGCAAAAAAGAAAGAGGCGCGTGCGCGTCGGCGTCAGTGCTGAAGGCGTCGCCAGAAAACTTGAGTTCCTGCCCTGATAAAATCCCGCCATGCGCTTCGTTGCTTTCCTTGCCTTGGCGATGCTGCCGGCGGGCGCGGTGGAACTTAAGTTCCGGCCGCAAGAGATACAGAAGGACTTCGGGGTTGTTTACGCCGTAATCACCGCCGACGTAAACAAGGATGGCAAGCCCGATATTGTGGCCATCAACCCCACGCAGCTTGTCTGGTACCAGAATCCAACCTGGGAAAAACATGTCATTTTGGACGGTAAAACGAAAAAGGACAATGTCTGCGTAGCCGCCCACGATATTGATCGCGACGGCAAATTGGATTTTGCCGTTGGCGCTGACTGGCAGCCCACCAATACGAACTCCGGCGGATCATTGCAATGGACGGACCAGAAGGGCAACGTCGTGCCGTTGGGAAACGAGCCCACGCTCCACCGCATGCGGTTTGGCGATATTGACGGCGACGGAGAGAAAGAATTGGTGGTGGTCCCGCTGCACGGACGAGGCACGAAGGGGCCCAACTGGGAGGGAGCGGGGGCGCGTATCCTCGTGCTGCATCCTCCCAAGAACCCGGCCAAGGACCAATGGACTACGGAGGTTGCCGATGAGTCGCTGCATATCGTTCACAATTTCATCCTTACGGACTTTGACGGGCAGAAGGGCGAGGAGATCATTGCCGCCTCTCGCGATGGACTATTCGTTATTCAGAAATCCGGCGGCGTCTGGAGCCGCAAACAATTAGGGGAAGGCGCGCCAGGCGAAGTGAAAATGGGGATGATCAATGGGCTGCAGCGCGCAATTGCCACCGTGGAGCCCTGGCATGGAAACGGCGTTGTGATCTACGAAGAGCCGGCCCCGAAAATGGATCCGCAGGCCGCTCCGCCGCTGCGCGGGCCGAAGCCGTGGGATGGGCGCATGTGGCCTCGGCAATTGATTGAAGAACGATTGGCGCAGGCGCACGCGGTGGGTTGGGGCGACTTGGACGGCGACGGTGCGGATGACTTGGCCGTTGGATGGCGGGAGAAGAATTTCGGCGTGGCCGTCTACCAGCGTTCGCAAGCGGGAAAATGGACGCGGGCGGCGCTGGTCGACGACGGAGGGATGGCCACCGAAGATTTGGTGGTGGCGGACTTAAACGGCGACGGGCTGGCGGACATTGTCGCCGTGGGCCGCAAAACGGCCAATATCAAGATCTATTGGAACGAAACCCGGCCAGCCTGGAAATTTCATGAGATTACCCGGGGATACGCGAACCACACGGCTATTGCGGCGGATTTCACTGGCGACGGCAGGAAGGATGTCATTGTTAATGACGAAACCAATAAGCGTACGATTCTCTACACGGCTCCAGACTGGAAACCGACCGTACTGCATACCGGGATCTGGGCCATCCACAGCGAGGCGTTTGACGTGGATGGCGACGGAGATATGGACTGGATTGGCGCGCAATACTCGCCGGGGCTGATTTTCTGGTTGGAACGGCCGAAAAATCCCCTGCGCGACAAATGGAAGTACCATATCATCGACAGCCAGGAGCAGGGCGGAGTGAACGGCGTTCACGGACTGATCGCGGGCGATATTGACGGGGACGGGAAGCCGGATCTGGTGGGCAACAGCGGGCAGCCGGCGGGCATGTTCGCCAACTCCATCGCCTGGTTCAAACCTCCGAAGTGGGAACGTACGGTCTTTGCCATGAAGGACGCGCCGGGGTTGAGCCACTACATGGGGATCGGCGACGTGAACGGGGATGGTCGCGCCGACATCGCCGCGGGTGCAAAAACCGGCGCCGATGGGAACTGGTTTGCCTGGTGGGAGGCTCCGGCAGACCCTCGGAAGCAAGGCTGGACCAAACATTTGATTGCAGATAAGCAGCCTGGAGCGACAAATATCGCCATTTTTGACGTCAATAACGACGGAAAACGCGACTTTTTTGCCACTCGGGGACATGGTTTTGGCGTTGTTTGGTTCGAGGCGCCGGACTGGAAAGCGCACGAAGTGGATAGTGAATTGGGTGGACCCCACGATTTGGCGGTGGGTGACATCGACGGAGACGGGGACATCGATGCCGTGACCTGCGCCAAGGACAGCCATGTGGTTGCGTGGTTCGAAAACGACGGCAAGGGCCATTTCACCCGGCACGATATTTGGTACGGGAACGCCGCTTACGATATACGCTTGGTCGATATGGACTCGGACGGCGACCTGGACGTACTGGTGGCTGGCCAGACCACTAAAAACGTCATCTGGCTGGAGAATAAACGGAAATGAGACTATTTCTGGCGGCTGTGACGCTCTTGCTGGCGGGTTGTGGCAAGTCCGCGGTGTCCGAGCAGGCTGAGTTCGAACGGCTGTTTCAGGAGCGGATGCAGAACGTCACGCTCGTTGGCTATTCCACGCGGACAAACAAAGAAGGTACGTTCGGGCCGGAGCGGTACAAGATTGAGAGCGTCAGCAAGATCAGCGGGGATACGTGGCTGTTCAAGACGCGGCTCCGCTATGACGGGAAAGATATCCCCGTGCCCATTCCGATTCCGGTGAAATGGGCCGGGGACACGCCGGTAATTACACTCACGGACATGTCGATTCCGGGGGTAGGTACTTATACGGCCCGCGTGATGCTGTACCGTGACCAGTATGCGGGTACGTGGAGCGGGCAGCACGGCGGCGGGCAAATGTTCGGCAAGATCGTGAAAGGCGATTAGACGTTAGAACGAGAGGCCAACCAGAAACTCCACCTGGTTCCGATTGCGAAAAATGCTTGTAGTCTCGGAACTCCACCGGGTATAGCGGAATTCGGGCGAGACCTTGAACCGGCCGGCGCCAATTCGCACGCCCGCCGCGCCGACGGCGCCCACATTCCAGGACGACCACCTGTCATAGTGATACGTTCCCGGCGCAACGTTGGGGCTGGCAGGACCTGTCACGACGCTTTCGATGTTCTGCCAACTGCGCCGCATGGCAAAGCCCAGTCCAAAGTAAGGCGCGACGGGGCCGGAGCGGTGAACGTAGTATTTCCCGATCACAGGGATCTCAAACGAGTGGCCCCGGCTGGTTCCCGAATAGACCGTATCCGCCACATTCGCCGTGCCGGCGCCGCTTCCCAGAAGGACATTGCGGTAGCTGCTCCCAATTCGTTTGTAGAGAAAGCCGGTTTCGATCGCCAGGTTGTGGGGTAGCTGGAATTCGATGGACGGTCCGACTGTGTAGGGTTTGGACTCGTCCGTTGTACCGATAGCCTGGTCAGTCAGTACGACGCCGCCTTTTACGCCAAGTTGGATGGGTTGCGCTTGTAACGCCAGACCAAGACCGCTGAGTAACAAGAGTGGTAACTTCATGCCAATAGGTACGGCTCCCCGGAGGGAGCCGTTTCATGTGAAGTTATTCGACAGGTGTGCCGTATGTGCACACTGGCGGGGAAGTTACTCGGCGACGGCGGGCTGACGGACCTGCGAAGTAAGCGCGATGGCGAGTTCCGTGGACTTCCGGAGGTCTGTTTTGCCCGTTCCGAGCGTGGGAATGGCGTCAACCAGGAAAAACTGATTCGGTTTCGGGATCCACAGAGCGGGGAGTCCGGCGTTGTTGAGATGGTCGATCATCTGCGCGGGGGTCAATTGTTTACTTGTGTGAAGCACAATCAACCGCTCCCCACGTTGGGAATCTGGAATGCCGATTACGAGGCAGGCCGCTTCTTCCATGATCTCCTGCAAGCATTCTTCAACTTTCAAATGTGGGACCATTTCGCCGCCGATCTTGGAGAAGCGCGACAGACGTCCGGTGATATGCAGAAAACCATCTTCATCCAGGCGGGCCATATCTCCCGTATTGTAGTAACCATCGACTAAGACCTTGGCTGTGCGTTCCGGTTGACCTAGGTACCCGCGCATCCGGCTTGGCCCTTTGACGAGTAACATACCCTCCTGTCCGTAAGGGACTGGCTCCATGGTTGCCGGGTCGACAAAGCGCAGGCTGACTCCGGGCAGGGGACGGCCGACGCTCTCCGCTTTGAAGCCGATCTGATTGGACTGGTCCGGATCATCGGAGATGAAGTCCGGGCCATTGACGCTCACCACTGGGGCCATTTCAGTGCAGCCATACCCCTCGTGCATGCGAATACCGAATTTCTCTTCGAACTGCTGCGCGACGGCGGGACGCAGCTTCTCCGCGCCCACCAGGACGTAGCGAATTTTGGCGAACTGCTCCTTAGAGCACTTGCGAGCATAGGTCGAGGCGAAAGTCGGGGTGGAGAGCAGGAACGTAGCTCCATATTTCTCTGAGAGCTCGCCGATGGTCTTGGCGTCGCTGGGGTTCGGGTGGAAGATCACCGGGAACTGGTGCAGCAAGGGGAACCAGAGGTTGTAGGTGAAGCCAAAGGAGTGGAAGAACGGCAAGATACCCAGCATCACGTCCGAGGGGCCGACGGGATAGACCTGCGCGACGGCTTCCATATTCGACAGTAGATTCCAGTGGGTCAACTCCACGCCCTTGGGTTCGCCCGTGCTGCCGCTGGAGAAGATGATGGCGGCGACGTCATCGGTGTGCCCCTTTGCCAGCATGCCGGCCGGGAGGAAACGGGCCTGCAGGAATGCGATGGCCTTGGCAAAACCGCTAAACTTCGGCAGCAACTCTTCGATATAGACTGCGCCCGGCATCGGCTCAATCTTCTGCTTCACCAGAAATAGCTTGGACGTGAGGACCGTCTGAATACCGCATTGTTGGATTGCGCTGGCCATGGCGGCCGGTCCAGCGGTGAAGTTCAAATTGACGGCCGTGCGGCCGCTCAGCGTCACAGCCATGTTGGCCAGGCAAGCGCCAACGGAGTTCGGCAACAGGAGGCCGACCATGGCTTGACCAGGAGCGTGGCCGTCCAGCCAGCGGCGGAGTAGTTGCGCGCCGATGAGCGCCTTGCCGAACGTCATTTCTTTGCCAAAAGAGTCCGCGATTCCCAGCGAACCCCACCTCTTCCGCGCGGCGGTTACGAAACGGCGTCCGATGGTGTCTTGTGGTTCGCGGCGGTCCGTCGCGGCTTGGCTGGCCAATTCGGTGACTTTAGCGCGAAGCGCTTCGGGCGGAATCGGGCCATAGACCGGTTCTCCAACAAGCACGGTCACCTTGGGCCGGAACCAGCGGTCCCAGGAGCCGCAGAGCTTGCCGCCTTTCATGCTGAGCGGATGGCCCCACAAGCCGTCGATCCAGGCAGGGATGATCGGATACTGTTTCCCGCCCTTGGTTTCGGCGATGCGTTCGTAGCCGCGTTTGAACGGAAGCAGTTGCCCGGTACGGGTGATCTGGCCTTCGGGGAATATGCCGGCAAGTTCGCCCGCTTCTACTTCATTGCGGCAGAAGACGAGCGTGGAGACGGCGTCGCGGGGCTTGGAGAGGTCGATGGGAACCGTGCGCAACAGTTCGAAAACCGGGGTCAACGGCTTGATATCGTAGAGCGTCTTCCAAAGAATCCAGCGAATAAAGCGTGGTGTGGCCGAGCCGATCAGGAACGCATCGGCGTAGGAGACATGATTGCCCACCACCACGCCGCCGCCTTTAACGGGGATATGATGACCGCCCTTGACGGTGAGGCGAAACAGAACCTGGAGCGTGGTCCAGCAGAAAAAGCGGACCGTTTGACGGAGCAGATGTCGGAACAGCATGTAGAAAGAAGCGGCGATGGTAAAGACGCCGCCCGCGAAGAAGATGCCCTCTCCGCTCCAGTGCAGCTTGTCATGGAACAGCCAAAGTACGCCGGAAGCCAGGATAACACCGACCATGTTGGCGAAGTTATTCGTGGCGAGGATACGGCCCTTTTCGGCCGGGTCGGCTTCATCCTGCAGAAAGGTGTTCAGGGGCACGATGAACAGGCCGCCGAAGAAGCCTGTGAGCACGAGCCAGACGAAGGCTGCCGTTTCCGTGGCCACCGCGCCCAGCGCGCAGGCGGAGAGTCCCATGGCAACGCCCGACGGCGCCACCACTCCCAGTTCAATCGTATCGCCCGAAACCTTGCCGGCGGCAATGGATCCCGCGCCGATGCCAATGGCAAGCGCGGCCACCAGCAGTCCGATCTGGCTCTCTGTGCCGTGCAGCGTATGGTTGACGAAGACGACCAGCGTCAACTGCACCAAACCGCCGATGAACCAGAAGAAAGAGATGCCGGCCACCGTGAGCGCCATTGGCCGGTCCTTGCGCAGGATGCCGAGGCCTTTAACGATTTCCGCGAAGGGGTTCCAGTGGAAAGGTTCGGTGGATGGCGAGGGTTTCACTTTGGGTATGCCCAAACTCGTCAACGATCCGATGACGGCCAGCGAGATGAGGAATGCGCTCATCTTCCACTGCTCATGCTTCCAATGTTCGAAGAGAAGGGTGCCGAAGCCGCCGCCAATCACGATAGCCACGAAGGTGGTCAATTCCAGCAGGGCATTGGCGCGAGACAGGTCGCGCTCGGGCAGAATTTCGGGGAGAATGCCATACTTGGCGGGGCTGAAAAAGTTGGCCTGCGCCGCCAGCAGAAAGAGCACGCCGAGAAGCATGGGCATGTTGGTCGCCTGCAAGGCAAACAGGGCGAAAATCATCGTCACAATCTCAAACGACTTGGTGACGATCAAGACTTTCGATTTGGAGAAGCGGTCGGCCAATTGGCCGGCCCACCCGGCGAACAGCAGGAACGGTAGGACGAAAACAGCTCCGGTAAGGGCCAGGTATTGGGATCCGGCTTTCTCATTGCCGGCGGTGTAGGCCACCGCGGCGACGGAGACGATCATCTTAAAAACGTTGTCATTGAAAGCGCCGAGGAACTGGGTCCACAGGAAGGATTGAAAGCCCCGATCGCGAAGGAGCGTTCCGTAACTTGAATTCGTCATGCCTTCTATAGGGGCATGTGGCGTGCCATGGGGCGGGTCGCTTATAAGTGCTTGCATCTTCATCCTTCCAGGGGATTAAGCGTGAACCGGTGTGGGAACTCATCATTCAAAAAATGAACACAGTATGATCTTTTTATGTCCACGACGTTCCTGCCCTCCGAGCGCAACTTCCTGACGGCGGTTGCCTCCCTTGCCTATGCTAACCCCTTCCTGCCGGAGCGCGTGGAATTGGAGAAGGCGGCCTTGGGCGAGGAGTTCGTGGAGGGCGAGCCGATCTGGAGCGTTTCGGTAGCCGATCCGGATCGCGCGCGCCCGAACATCTGGCGGATACAAGCCAAGCTGGAACCCGTTTTGGCCGCCGTGCGCGAACGGACGCCCGCAACCGAAGCCGACTGGACCCTGTACGAAGAGTGCGTCCATTCGCTTCTCTATCAGCGATATTACGAGCAGTTCGCACGCCCGGTGGGACATTGGGGATTCTATCGGCAGTTTGCCGCCGATTGGACACACTTCTTCGACATTCCCGGCAAACGCTACGAGACTGCGCTTCCCGTGGAACACTTTTTTGCCTGCTGTTGGCAATTGGCCCGCGCCTTTCACCGGATTTTTGACCACATCATCGGCTCTTCCACGCCGGCCGCGCGCCTGCGCGCCAGTATCTGGGAGTCCATTTTCACTTGTGATCTGCGCCGCTACCGCCGCGTGCTTTGGCAGAAGATGGGAGACTTTCCCACACTAATCACGGGACCCTCCGGTACAGGCAAGGAACTGGTGGCGCGGGCAATCGCCGGGGCTCGTTATCTACGTTTTCTGCCTGGGCGTTTGGCGTTTGACGAACCAAAGGCTGAGACATTCTTTGCAGTCAACCTGGCAGCGCTATCGGCCTCACTGATCGAAAGCGAGCTGTTTGGTCATAAGAAGGGTTCGTTTACGGGGGCAATTGCGGACCGGGTGGGATGGCTGGAGGCTTGCCCCCGACAGGGGGCCGTGTTTTTGGATGAGTTGGGCGAAATGGAGATGCCCATCCAGGTGAAACTGCTGCGCGTGATGGAGACGCGGGAGTATGCCGCGGTCGGCGATACGGTCCGGAAGCGTTTTGAGGGAAAGTTGATTGCGGCGACGAACCGGGACTTGGCCGCTGAGATTGCGGCTGGCCGCTTCCGGGAGGATCTGTATTACCGGCTCTGCGCCGATCTGATCCGGACGCCCTCGCTGGCAGAGCAGATCGCCGACGCTCCCGGGGCATTCGACGATTTGCTCTATTACATGACCCGCCGCGCGGTGGGCGAAGAGGCGGAGGCGGCATTTCCGGTGGTGCTGGCCTGGGTGCGCGGCCACCTGCCGAAGGGGTACCGCTGGCCGGGCAACTACCGCGAACTGGAGCAGTGCGTGCGGAACGTGTTGATCCGGCGGTCCTACCAGCCGCTCCGGACCGAAACGGAGACATTCCGTGAACAGTTTGAGCGGGGCGCGTTGACGGCGGAGGAGGTGCTGGGCCACTACACGCGGCTAGTCTACGAACAATGTGGTTCCTACGTCGAAACGGCGCGCCGTTTGGGGGTAGACAGGAGGACTGTGAAGGCGCGGCTTGGTAGCCTGGAAGAATGAGCAGGCCGATTGTTACCGACCTTGTGCAGATTAAGCGCCTGGGCGAACAGAAGTTGGAAGAGAACAAGCGGCTACGCCAGCACATGAGCCGGCATACCTATGTGGAACGCAAGTTGAAGGCCGTGGCGCAGAAAGTGGAGGCGGCGGTAGATTGCCAGCAGTGCGCCAACTGCTGCCGGACCGCTACCGCGCGGCTGGTGGATCGCGATATCGACAAGGTTGCCAAGGCGGCGGGCATGAAGCGGGACCGGTTTCTACGGGATTGCACCGAGATGACCGAGGACGAAGGACGCATTCTGAAACGGGATGCCAACGGCTGTATTTTTCTGAACGGGAATGACTGCCTGGTCTACGAAGGCCGTCCGGCTTCCTGCGAGGACTTTCCGCACCTGGTGCGCGGGCCGGGCTCACTGATGCATCGCATGTGGGTGATGCCGGAGCGAGCCACCTACTGTCCGATCACGTACAACACGTTGGAAGAATGGAAGGAAGAGGTCGGGTTCCAACGAGTGGTATAGCGTTGGGATATGATGAGCCGCTATGAAATGGTGGCTACTGCTCGGCGGCTTGGCCGTATTGGCACGCGATCCTTTGGCGCAGCGTATTGCGCATTCCGACCCGGCGAAGTATCGCAAGATTCGCAGCGTCCACGCCGGCGCGGGCGAATTGCATTATCTGGGGATGTTCGATGCCCAGACGTTCCATACCAACTTCATCTTCCTGCACCGAGGCGTCATACCGCCCGGCGGGGGCATCGGCCACCACTTTCACAACCAGATGGAAGAGATGTTTGTGATTCTGGACGGCGAGGCCGAGTTCACCATCGATGGCCGCACCTCCGTTTTGCGTGGGCCGGCCGGCGCTCCGTGCCGCATGGGCCGCAGCCACGCCATCTACAATCCCGGTGACAAGCCGGTGGAGTGGATGAACATCGCCGTGGGCAGCATGAAGGGGAAATACGATGCCACGGACCTGGGCGACGACCGCACGGGCGTTTCCAAGGATGCCAAACCGGTGTTCATCAACATGCGGCTGGACCGTACGTTGCTAAAGGCGGGTCCCGGCGGCGTACAGTACCGGCGCGTCCTGCCGCCCGAAGTGTTCTACACAAACTGGTCGTACGTGGACCATGTGGTCGTTCCGCCGGGAGCGGCCATCGGCAAGCACCGGCATGAGGGCGTGGAGGAGTTCTATTACGTCATGGCCGGGGCCGGCGTGGCTAGCGTAGACAAGGAAGAGGCGGCGATTAAGAAGGGCGATGCCGTACCGGTTCTGCTGAACGAGGTGCACGGATTCCGGAATACGTCCGCGGAGCCGCTGGAGATGATGGTGGTGGGCGTGGCGCGACAGAAATGGGCGCTCGATTCGGTGGATGTACCTTAGCGGTAGAGTAGGGCGTTGAACAACAGTTTGTACGTCAGGTGGCTCTGGGCGCGATACTGCGTACGCATGCCGAACAGGACGGCGCGTCCCGTACCTACCGGCACATCGGGCAGCACCGACTTGCCCGCAATATGCTGTTCCCCCCCAATGGCCCACCCGCCAGGCGCACAAGGAGAAGGGAACCGCTACCCGCCGTCTTACGGTACTCGCGTGCCCGCACCAGGTCGCTGTCGAAATGAGACTCCTGCTTCGCCGGTGCGGGCGATACCGTCAGCGCGCGAAAATGAACAAGCGCGCGACGGCCGTTTTCAGGGCCGGTTTAGCTCGTTCCACAGAGCGGCGTACCAGCGGAGGAACCGCTCCGGTTCTTTGCTCTCCTGCGCCTCGCAGAGGGTGTAGCGGTCGTACTTGGTTTCACGAAGCAG
>DASTML010000017.1:0-14585 GCA_035714175.1 Bryobacteraceae bacterium
CCGCCGAACAGATCCTTGCCAGTCTCAGCGAAGACGTCCGCACCATGGTGGAAACCCGGCCGCTGCTGGAAGCCGTCGCCGCTCGTATCTCACAGGCCCTGCACATCGATAACGTACTGCTCCTCCTGCGCGATGGAGAACAGTTCCAAACCGCCTTCGCCGCCGGAGCCCCCCGACTTTCTCTTCCAGGCGACGCCGCTACCGCACGCCTGCTCAACCGGGACCGTACCCCGCTTCGCGTCTATATGGAAGATCGCGCTTCCTGGATCCACCGCGAACGGCTGCCCGCCGCCGAGATTGACTGGCTGCGAGACACCGGAGCGGAACTCCTTCTTCCGCTCGCCGGTAAGGACGAGCTTCTGGGCATCATCAGCCTCGGTCCTAAACGCAGCGAAGAGCCCTTCTCCGGAGCCGATATTCGTCTTCTGCGTTCCGTCGCCGCCCAGACCGGTCTCGCGCTCGAAAACAGCCGCCTAACCGCCGCGGTGGCCGAGGAAGCAGCACAACGGGAACTCCTTCATCGCGAAGTGGAAATCGCGCGGGAAGTCCAGGAGCGGCTCTTTCCACATATTCTACCCTCCATCGACGGCATCGACTACGGCGGCGTCTGCCGGCCCGCCCACGGCATCGGAGGCGACTGCTACGATTTTCTGCTCCTCGAAAACGGCCAATTCGCCTTCTCCATCGGCGACGTGTCCGGTAAAGGTATCCCCGCGGCGCTGCTCATGGCCAGTTTGCAATCCGCCCTTCGCGCCCAGGCCATGTCTCTCCCCCGTGACTTGGGCGCGTTGATGGCTGCCATGAACCGGGTCTTGCATGACTCGTCACCCGACAACCGCTACGCCACGCTCTTCTATGCGCAATACGACCCCGCTACCCGGCAACTTGCGTATGTGAATGGAGGCCACAATGCGCCCTTCGTGCTTCGCCGGGGCGAGATACACCGGCTGGAAAGCGGAGGACCCGTGGTCGGACTGCTGCGGCCGGCCCGTTACTCGCAGGACGTCTTCCACATCGAACCGGGTGACCTGTTTGTAGGTTATACCGACGGAATTAGCGAGGCGATGAATGCGAGCGAAGAGGAGTGGGGCGAAGAGGCGCTGGTCGGCTTTCTCACGAAACATACCTCACCCAGCGCCGCCGGCTATCTCCCCGCTATCATGGAAGCCGCCGACGCATTCGCCGCTGGTGCGCCGCAACACGACGACATGACGCTCATCGTCGTGCGATTCTTGTAAGCCTACGGAATGAACTCCGCATGCAAATCCCTGACGGATATCACGATCTAGAACCCGGCAAAGTGGCCTCCGTAGTCACTTACGTCGAAATGCGGCAGCGGCCCGCCTGGATAGACGCTCCGTTCCCCGGAGAACTGACTCCGCTTAGTCCGTTCGATCTGCCCGCCTATCGCGCTCTTTTCCGTAAAATCGGCGAACCATGGCTCTGGTTTAGTCGCCTCCGCGCCACCGATGAAGAACTCCGCGCGCGGCTCGGAGCGCCCGGATACCGCCTTTTTACTTTCGAGGGTGGAGTAGGGCTGGTCGAGTTAGCGTCTGGACCGGGTCCGGGCGTCGAAATAGCGTTGTTCGGTCTCGATGCGGATGCGCGTGGGCTGGGTAAAGGGCGCGCCATGATGGCCCTGGCCCTTCGCGAGGCCTGGAGTTCGTCCGCGACGCGCGTGTGGTTACACACGTGCACGCTGGACGACCCAAGGGCCCTTGGCTTCTACCGCAAAATGGGCTTCCAGCCGTACGCTCGGGGGATAGAAATAGCCACCGACCCCCGCCTCGCCGGCCATCTCCCGGAGACAGCCGCCCCACAGATTCCGCTTATCCGGAAATCACCCAAGCCGTAGTCCGGCGAACTGCGGGAGAAGGTCGAAATTCTTTCGGAGAGCGGCCGGATTCTCCCCCCTCTGGTCGATTTGCAGTTCAGGAATGGCCCCGAGGTCTGCCGCCAGTTGTAAGTACTCCACGCGGGATGGCTCTATGCCCATCAACCGGCAGCAGGTGGCATCTACCGCGATCAGATCACGCCCGAAAACCAGGGCGCCCATAGGACGCGGCTGGCCTTGAATAGGCCCGTTCCCTTCCATTCCCACAATCCCATCCACGATCGCGAACGTATTCCGGAATCGCCGGTTCAGGGCGACAATCGAGTTCGCGATGCCATGATAGTGCAGCAGGTTCTTCGGCCACCCGTACACCGCTCCGGGAACGGCGCCAAAGAAATTCTTCATCGACAAGGTGGCTCCCGCCCAATGATGCGTTTTCATCTTCGGCAACGAAACAATGAGATCCGCCGCCAGTAATGTTTCAGAGAAATAAAACTCCGGGCGACCGAGAAATGGCCCCACAGACCGCACATCGTCGCGATTTAGGTCCACAAAATAGTCGTCTAGTGCACGAAATTGCTGCCAATACCCTGCTTCTTCGGTCAATCCGAACGTATCTCTACGGTGGCCGGGACCTTCCCCAATGCTAACCGACGCGCCCAGGAAGCGGAGAGCCTCATAAGCAGCCAGCACCACTCGTGGGTGCGTGTTGATTGCCGTGGCGCGATCAAACTCCACCAGATTCGGCTTCAACAATACGCGTTTTCCTCGTACATCTGGTAGCCCAGCCTGCGCCAGACCCAAGAGGATCGTCCGTGTCAAATCCGCATCATAACTGGACGCCTTTAATACGGACACCACGGACCGGCCTGCAAACGCCGCCGGCTGTTCCTGCTTTGCTCCCCCGCAACTACCCAACGCTCCGGCAGCCGCCAGCGGCAAACGCCGTCGCGAAATAACATTCATGCGCGCGCCTCGGGGCGCAAAAACAAAAAGCCTCCGTTCGGCGCGGCAAGTGCTTCCAGAGACGTAGCCAGAATGTCGTTCTTCGCAATAGGCCGCTCATCCGCCGGAATTTCCACAAGAAAGCTTCGCAGACTGACGGCCAGCCAGGCGCGTCCCAATCTCGATTCACAACGCTGCCATAACTCGCGAGCCCGGATCAGGTCCTGTCCCAAGTCCGCATCGGCGCAGGACTGCAGTCCGAGTAGCGCAAGCGCCGTAGTCTCGGGATAAGAAGGAAGAGCAATGCCCAGGGCCGCCCGGCTCCCATAGTTCCAACCGCCGTCCGCACATCGACGTTGCAAAATCATCGCTTCAGCGAGGGCCACCCGTCGCCGCAACCCGGTAAGATTCACATGCGGAGCGGCACGCTTCAGCGCGACGAGGGCATGCGAAGTCGGCTCAATCCAGGACGTAGTCCCCGGCAACCAAGGCCAACCGGCGAACTTGCGGTCATGGCCGATGTGGTTTTCCATAAAAAGACCGAGAAACCGCGACATTGTCGTACTCTCCTCGCCCCGCTGCTCCAGCAACCACTCGACGCCTCTTCGAAAAGGCGCGTCGTATTGCCTTCGCGCACAATGTAGGGTGACCGCGAGCGCCGTGCTCCAATGCGGCTCGGTCACCTGTTGATTCGGACGCCACGATCCATCGGGCAATTGCCAGGAACGAACCAGATTCCACCCTCGCTGCCAATGAGCGGTGTCCATCTCTTCATGCAACGCCAGCAATCCGTAAACGGTCGGTTCCAACCAAGACCGCTTACCGGCAAAATACCCCCATCCGCCGTCCGCATTTTGGTGGGCTCGCAGTACTTCCACGCGCTCGCTTCGATAAATCCCGGCCATCTTCCGATTCATCGGCGGATGGCCGGGAAAACTTTAAACATGGGATTGACAAAGACAGCTTGTTAGTCCATCCTCATACAATTCTCTTTTATGAAATTTCTTCTAGCTGCGCTAAGTGCCGCGATAAGTGTGCTCCCGTTACTCGCACACACGGCCCCACGGGTGCAACCTCTGTCCGTGATGCAACCCATTTTTGAAATAAACAAAGGACAAGCCCACCCATCGGTACTATTCCTGGCGCGCGACGCACGCGGTACCCTCGAAATTACTGCCGCGGGCGCCCGCGTTCTACTCCTGAAGCACGAAAGGGGCAAGGCGGACGTTACAGCCACCGTTAACCTGCACTTTCCCGGCGCCCGTTGGAACACTCCCCGCGGCGAGACGCCTTTGCGCTCCTACACCAACCTTCTTCTGGGAAATGACTCCACGAAATGGGCATCGCGAATCCCGCATTTTGCCTCCGTCCGCGTGCCCGCTGTGTATCCAGGAATCGATCTGGTATTTCATTCCCGGCGCGGTCTGGTGGAATTCGACTTTGAACTCGCTCCCGGCGCCGATCCACGTCTCGCCCGCTTTTCTTTCCCGGATCATCAGGGAACCATCACGCCTGACGGCTCACTGCATATCTCTACGCCTGCGGGTGACCTTGCCTTCCCCAAGCCTCTCGCTTACCAACCCAATAATGCTATCGTCCCCAGCCGCTTCGTGTTGACTAACCAGCACGAAGCCCGCTTCCAACTCGGCGCCTATGACAGCACCCAACCTCTCGTCATCGACCCCGCCTTATCCTACCTTACCTACCTGGGCGGTTCCGGCGTTGAAAGCAGCTACGGGATTGCCGTCGATACCGCGGGTAACATCTACGTCGCCGGCGCAACGGCCTCCTCCAACTTTCCCACCAAAACGGGCGCGCTCCAGACGGCTTCCGGCGGCACGACGGATGCCTTCGTTGCCAAGTTCAACTCTACCGGCGTTCTCCAATACTCCACCTTGATCGGCGGCCGGGACGCGGAACGAATTCGTGACATCGCCGTAGACTCGCAGGGCAGCATTTACTTTTGCGGAGCCAGCGCATCCGGCAATTTTCCGCTGGCAAACGCGCTCCAGTCCTTCAACAAAGGGGGAACCAATGGGCTTGACGCTATTTTCGGCAAACTGAATCCTACCGGCACTTCTCTCGTTTATTCCAGCTTCTACGGCGGCAATTACGACGAGGAGGCCTTCGCCTGCACCATTGATGCGGATAACAACCTATACCTGACGGGCTACACCGTCTCCGATAACTTCCCCGTTACGACGGGCGCGTTCCAGACAGTCAATCGCTCGCCAATCGCCGGCAACGGATTCGTTGCAAAGATCGCCGCCGCGGGCGACAAAGCGGTCTTCTCCACCTACATTGGCGGAGGCATTGATGATGCTTTCTACGATCTCGCGCTCGACAAGGACCGCAACGTGTATGTAGTCGGCGCTTCGTACTCCACGTCCTATCCCACTGTCGGAGCCTACCAACCCACTAACCGCGGCGACTATGACGCGGTCCTTACCAAACTCAAAGCAGACGGTACCGGCCTTCTCTTCTCTACCTACATGGGAGGGGCGCGCACAGATGTTGGCGTGGCCATCGAACTGGACGCCAACGGCAACATTTTCATCGTCGGATCCACACAGAGCCCCGCCTTTCCGACGACCGCCAATGCCATCCAAAAGGACCTCCGTGGTCCCTACGACACGTTCATTGCCAAGTTTGATCCTTCCGGCTCCGCGCCCCGCACCTCCACCCTATTTGGCGATAACCGCGAAGAGGACCCTTCTCGCATCGCCATCGACCGCACGGGTTCTGTTTTCATTTGCGGAGCCACTTCCTCCTCGGGAATTCGTCCGGTGGATGCCGTCCAGCAGGCGAATGGCGGCGGCCGTGATGCGTTCCTGCTCAAGTTGAACAATGAACTCGATACCGTCCAGATGTTCACCTATCTGGGCGGAGCCGCCGATGACTACGGCAATGCGCTGGCGCTCGATGCGGCAGGTCGAATTCTGGTCGCGGGCCGGGCCGGCTCAACCGACCTTCCCACTACATCCACGGCCTTTCAGAAGGCAAGCGGAGGCTCAGCCGATGGGTTCTTGGGCATTATCGATTCCTCCTCCGCCGCCAGCCCCTTCACGCTGTCAACAACGCGGCTGACATTCACCGGTACGGCAGGCTCCACAATCGCCCGCCAGCAATTCTCCATCCGGGCCGCCAGCGGTACCCCGGAATGGACTATTGACGCCGCCACCACGCCGGCTGGCGGCACATGGCTCGCCGCCTCACCCCGTTCCGGCAGCGGTAGCGCCACCATTGACGTCTCCGTCAATACAGCCAACCTGGCCCCCGGCTCCTACGAAGGAACGATTGGCGTTACAAACACCCGCCTCGGCACTCGCACTATCATCGCGGTCCTTCTCACGCTCACGGGCGGGGGCGGTTCCGTGCCCGACAACGGCGTCGTCAGCGCGGCCACGTTCTCCGGCGGTCCGGTTGCGCCCGGACTCCTCGTCACGATTTTCGGAAGCGGTATCGGACCTTCTGCCCTCACCACCGCACAGATCACGGCACAGGGAACATTTCCCACTTTGATTGCTGACACGCGCGTGCTCTTTGACGGCGTGGCGGCGCCTCTGGTCTACGTCTCCGCCAATCAGGTCAGCGCCATCGTCCCGTATGCTGTCGCGGAGAAGAGCGCCACTTCGCTCCAGGTCGAATATAAAGGGCTCAAAACCAATTCACTGGCGCTAGTTGTCGCCGCCACCGCGCCGGGTCTGTTTACGGCCAACAGTAGCGGCAAGGGTCCCGGAGCCATCCTGAATCAGGACAGTACCGTGAATTCGGCTTCCAATCCGGCATCCGCCGGCAGCATTGTGATTCTTTTTGGCACCGGGGAAGGCGCTACCGATCCTTCGGGCCAGGATGGAGTCGTAGCCACGAGCGTATATCCCAAGCCACGCCAGCCCGTCACGGTCCGTATTGGCGGTAAGGAAGCGGAAGTGCTTTATGCCGGGGCCGCTCCTACCCTCGTCGCGGGTGTCTTCCAGGTCAACGTGAAGATACCCGAAGGGCTCGCCGCGGGGGCACAACCCGTCGTCGTACAAGTCGGTTCGGCGTCGAGTTCGCCAGACGTCACCGTCGCAGTGCAATAACTGGCCGCAAAGCAAGAGGCTGGCCGCGGCCGGCCTCTTGTGTCAGCACCTCTGCAAATACCGCCCCGGCGTCACCCCGGTGAATTTCTTGAAGTGGCGCGTAAAGTGGCTTTGGTCCACAAATCCAGCCAGAAATGCGGTCTCCGCCAGGGATACCCCGCTGCGCAACAGTTCCCGGCAATGCGAAATTCGCAGTTGCATCAGATACGCATGCGGCGGAATGCCTACGCGCTCGTGAAAGGCGCGCACCAGGTGATACGGGCTGAGTTCCACCGCCTCTGCCAGTTCGGTAATTGAAACGTTCTCCCTCCAGTGCCCATGCAAATACTCCTTCGCCCGTCCAATCCGCCGGCTTCCCGCGTCAGATAACGCCCGCAGGCTCCACTCGGAGAATCGCGCAATCCGTCCCAGTTCCACCGCAAACCCAGACTCTAGCGCCAGCCGGTCCGTAGACGCCTCCATCTCGCAATGCAATTGCCGCAGACCGGCGAACGCTGCCGGATCATCCACCACCGGACGTGAAAAGCAGACAGGACGTCCCTGTCCCAGATAGCCGCACCAGGCGGCAAGAAGCGTAGGCTCCACGTACAGCATCCGGAATCGCCAACCGTCGTTGTCCACGGCCTGCGGGGCGTGCACATCGCCGGGATTGATCAGAACCACCGAGCCGGCCCCCGCCACATGCTCCTTTCCGTTGCAATAGAGCCGCATGGCGCCGGCCTCCACCACGCCCATCGCCATGCCTTCATGGAAATGCCGCGAAAAGGCGAACCGCCGGTAGCTGCCGAACAACAACTCCACATCCGGCATCGCCTCTACCTGCCAGATACGCGAAACCTCGTCGTGCGCCAACGGTCTGTCGCTCTCGGCCTCCGCGTGTATAGACATCTGCCCCCATTTTACCAACCGCAATTCTGTACAAGACGGGCCCGCCGTTGCCTTTCTACTCTGGGATCGTGACTCCAATTCCGCTTACCCAGGGGCCTGCTTGCGACCGGTAAAGGCTATGCGGCCCCTGCTTTTTGCTCTCCTCTTTCTGTCCTCTCTCCACTCCCAATCCATTCCGGAAACTCCGGTTCGGCCCTGGCAGCCCGGCGGCGTTTCCTACGTACCTTCGCCCGCCGCCTACCCGCCGCAAGAGGCGGAAATGGACCACGGCCACGTCTACAGCCTCGGCGATCTCATCGACATTGCACAAATGCACAACCCGGCCACTCGCTCGGCCTGGGCGCAAGCCAAAGCCAGGGCTGCTGCCGTCGGCATCGCCAAAAGTGAACTCTATCCCACGCTGGTAGTCGCTGCCGCCGCGCGCACGTTCCAGGAACCGCTGCTGCTCTACGAACAATTCCAGCTCCAGGACCTGGGACTCTTCGAATCGCTGCTCCAAATGCACTACACGATTCTCGATTTCGGCGCGCGCCAAAGCGAGATTCGCGCGGCCCGCGCGCGCCAGATTGCCGCGAATTTCCGGTTCAATGATGCCCATCTCCAGGTAATCAATCAGGTCACGCAGGCCTACTATGGGTTGCAAAATGCCGTCGGCCTCCACGAAGCCGCCCTCGCCAATCGGAAAGACGCGCAGGCGGTACGGGAAGCCGCCGAAGAGCGCCTTCGCAACGGCCTCGCCACGCTCCCGGACGTGTTGGAGGCCCGCGCTGCCGCCGCCAAGGCGGAATACGAACTCCAAAGCGCCATCCGCACAGAAAAGGTCTTCTTCGGTGACTTGGCCAGCGCCCTCACCGTTCCGCCCTCCCGCTCTTTTCGCGTCCAAGCGCTCAAGGACCTCCTCATTCCGGATTCCCTTCCCGTCACGCTCGAAGAGGCCGGGCATCGCGCTCTCCGCCAACGCCCCGATCTTCTCGCCGGCATGGCCAACATCCAGGCGGCCGATGCAGAACTGAAGCACGCCCGCTCCGCATGGTTCCCCAAACTCACCTTCGAAGGCGACACCGGTTGGATTCGTGCCTGGGGCCAACAGGAAAATCTGCCTTCCATTTATGGCCAGGTAAAGATCTATGACGCCCGCGTCAACTTGAAGTGGACTATCTTTGACGGACTCCGCCGCGAAAAAGAAATCGCCCGCGCCACGGCCGAGCAGCAGGCCGCCCGTGCCGAGGTCCATGAAAAGCAGGATCGCATCGCTAGCGAGGTCTGGACGGCCTATCAAAACGCCGAAACATCCTTGCAACAGCGAAAGGCCGCCGTCGCCCTGCTCCGTGCCTCCGCGGAGTCCTATAACGCCGCGCTCGAAGCCTACCGCTACGGCGTCCGCAATATCCTCGATGTCCTCGCCGCCGAACGCGAGTTGGCGCAAGCCCGCGCGGTCGATGTCACCGCCCGCACACAGGTACTGAACACCATCAAGGACCTCGCCTTTCGCACGGGCGATCTGCTGACCAATCACCCCACCGGAGCCCGCCCATGAACACCCAACACGCCCCGCTTTTCAATCTGCTGGGGTCCTATTTCCCGTCCTGGATCCTCTGCTTCGCCTCTGGCGTCACCGCCACGCTGCTCATCCACGCCCTATTTGTCCGGATTCGTCTCGTCCGGCAACTGTGGCCCCTGCCGGTGGTTTATCCCGCGCTCACGTGCCTGATTACCTGCGGTCTCTGGCTGCTCCTCTTTAGCTAACTATCAAAATCCCATGGACGATTCGCAACTCACCCCCGCCCGCTCATTCCTCGGAACTGTCATTAGCGCCGCCATCGTACTCGGCGCATGCGCCGCCGTCGGCCTCGTCGCCCACCGGAACGCCCTATATCCACGAACGGACGACGCCGAAGTAGTCGCCAACTTCATCGGCATGGCGCCGCTCGTGGAAGGGCCCGTCGTCGAACTTCTCGTCCACGACAATGACTTTGTAAAGAAAGGCCAACTGCTCTATCGGCTGGATGACCGCCCGTATCTCTACGCCCTCCAGCGCGCCCTCGCCGCGCAAGCGGGTCTGGAAGGCGAAATTCGCAATGAGTCTCGCCGCATCGCCTCGCAAGAAAGCGGCGTCAGCGTCGCCGAAGCCGGCTTCCAGAACGCTCGCGCCAACCAGGACCGCGCCGAAGCGGAAATGAAAGCCGCGCAGGCTGCCATCGCCCAGGCCAACGCGTCCCTCGGCGAAAGGAAGGTGGAACTAGCCTACGCCGACCACAATCTCCATCGCATCGAACCCCTCCTTGCCAGGCAATTCGTCACGCCCGATGACGTCGACCGTGCCCGCACCCTGGCCGGCGCAAAATCGGAAGCCGTCCGCCGCGCCGAATCGGAACTCGCCCTCGCCAACGCCCGCCTCACCGCCACCGTAGCCCAAAAGGCCCAGGCCGCCGCTCTCATCGCGCACAGTGACGCCCAGATCCGCCAGTCCTCCAATGCCGTTCTGACTATCGACCCCTTGATCGCCGAACGAGAAAACCGCGCCGCCGCCGTGCGCCGCGCCCGCTATGACTACGAACAATGCAGCGTCTACGCTCCCTTCGACGCCCGCGTCACCAACCTCACCATCTCCGAAGGCCAGTACGTCAAAACAGGCCAGCAGCTCTTCACGCTCATTGACGCCCGCAACTGGTGGGTCATGGCCAATTTCCGGGAAACCCAGCTCGATAGCGTCCGCCCCGGCCAGCCGGCCGACATCTACCTCATGTCCAAGCCCGGCGAACGCTTGGACGGAGTAGTGGAAAGTATCGGCTACGGCGTCGCGCCGGACCCGGACGTCGTCGGCAAATTTACGCCCTCCGGTCTTCCCGAAACCCAACGCACTCTGAATTGGGTCCGCCTCGCCTCCCGCTACCCCGTCCGCATCCGCATCACGGCGCCTCCCCCGGATCTCCTGCGCGTCAGCCAGGTGGCCGTGGTTACCATGCGGCCCCGTCCGGTCCACTAATATGCTCTGGCGCCTGCTCTCCGCGGAACTCAGCCCCTATCCCGGCCGGCTATCTCTAGTCACGCGTATGACCATTGCCTGCTCGCTCACCATGGTCCTCATCATGGTGTTCCGCATGCCGGCCGCGGCTCTCGGCGTCTACCTCACGCTTCTCATCCCTCGCGACAGCCTGCGCGCCACCGTCCGCGCGCTGGCCGCTACCGCCACGGGCTCCGTCCTCGGCGCGGTTGCCATCCTGTGCGGAGCTATGCTCTTCGCCGCTTCCCCGCTGCTTCACATCCTGTGGGCCGCCGCCAGCCTCTTTGCCGTTTTCTATTTAATGAGCGCCATGACTGTCCCGGCGGCGCCAGGAGCCATCGGACTCTTGGTCATCAACGCAATCTCCATCTGGGACGCCCCCTCTCCTGCCAATGCCCGCGTCACCCTCACGCTCTACATGGAGGGAGCCATTCTCCTCGGCTGCGCCGTCGTGGCCGCCGTCGAGATCCTCTTTGCCCACACCCATGCCCCGGAAATGGTCTTCAGCGGGATTAGGGAACGCCTCGCCCTCGCTCGCCGCCTTCTCGAATGCAGCGCCGGGAACGTGCCGCCCAGCCATCGGCTGCATCAGCAATTACGCCTCTACGAGCGCCGCGGTGTCGGCCGCCTCCGGGAGATCCTCCAGCGTTCCGGTTCCCAGGAACCCGCCCGGGACCAACTCGGCGCCGTTCTCGCCCTCAGCGCCGAACTCGTGGAACTTTGCGCCAACCTCGCCGAACGAACCCAACTCCCCTCTCCCGCGGACAAGGAACGCCTCCATGCCCTCGCCGCCCTCCTCGCGCAAATCGAACGCCGCCTCCACGATGGCGAACTCCCGGACCGCGTCGAACTCCCGGCCGCTCTCCCGGTCTCGGCCTCCATGCCTTCGCTCAGTCACGTCGAACGCATCGTTGATCTCCTGGCCGACGCCTTCTCCGAAGAGTCACAGCCCGCCCACCTTCCCGAACCCCCGGCCTGGAACGCCAACTGGTTCGCGCCGGACGCCCGCACCTCCGGCCGCCACCTCCGCACTGCCTTGCGCGGCTGGCTATCGGCCATGCTCTGTTACCTCGCCTACGTCAGCATGGGATGGAAGGGGTGGAACGCCGCCGTTGCCACCTGCCTGCTCACTGCGCTTACCAGCATCGGCCTCAGCCGCCAACGCCAGTTCCTCCGGCTGCTGGGCGTTGTCTGCGGAGGTCTGGTCCTCGGCGTCGGTTCGCAAATTCTCGTCTTTCCCAACATCGAGGACCTGCCCGCGTTCGCCGTTGCCTTCGCGGCATCCATCTTCCTCTGCTCCTGGGTCGCCGCCGCCGGTCCGCGCCTCAGCTATGGCGGTCTGCAGATGGCGTTGGCCTACACGCTCATCACGCTCAGTTCCTTCGGCATAAACACCTCTCTGGTTCCCGCCCGCGATGTTCTGGGCGGCATCCTGCTGGGCCTGGCCGCCATGTGGCTCATCTTTGACCATCTGTGGTCCGTCAGTTCGGCCTCGGCTCTTCGCGCCCTGTTTGCCAATAACTTGCGCCGCATCGCCGCGCTGCATCCCTCGTTCTCTCCAGTCCGTCTCGCGCAGGAACGCGCCGCCATTGCCCGCAACTTTGAGGACCTGCAATCCTATGCCGATTCCGTCATCTTCGAACCGCACCTTCAACACACCCCGGAAGCGGCCATCGTCGAGCGCGTACGGCACTGGCAGCCCGAACTCCGCGCGCTCAGTCTCTCGCAATTCGGTCTCCTCCGGCACATCGCCGGTTCGGCCCAACAATCCAGCCTCTCTGCGGAAGTCACGCAGGAAGTTTCGCAAACACTGCTGGAGCTCGCCGGCACATTTCACCAGCCGGCTCCCACCCGTCTGCCTCCTTACCGGCTCAATCGTTTCATTGAAAAACTGGAAAACCCCGGTACGGAGATGGACCCGCTGGAAGCCCGGCTCACGCATTCCCTCGCCGTCCTGGCGCGGGACCTGCGGGAGTTCCGACCCTCCGGGGAACCAGAGGACTAGCCACGGTTTCCAAATGGGAATGACGTTCCGAACACTCTGGCTGATGATGCTGTGTACTCTCAACGCATGGCCTACCTCCTGTAATGAAGACCACGTCGCACCGGCCTGTGAGATTGAACACCACTTCGCGGCCGTTTTCCTGGGCGTCCCCATCGAAAAGGCGCAAACCGGCTCTGTGTATCTCGTTCGAGTAGAAAATCTCGTAAGAGGTCCAAAGAATACGGGCGCGGAGGTCTTCGTAAACGCAGGATGGGAAAGAGCCTTCGAACTCGGTAGGCAATACCTGTTCTACGGGTACGCGCCTGAGCATGTGGACCTCGTTACGATCAGCAATAGTCCATTCGGCGCGCCAATTCCTGCCGCGTGGATATCCAAAGCGCGGTTCCCCGTGTTCTCGGCAGGGATATGCAATCCAACGCGCCCGTCGGAAATGGCCATTGACGACATCGCCTGGTTAAAGAACACAACCCGCGGTGTCGGACCATCCAGAATTTACGGACAGGTGCTACAAAACTATGTGTTCAGCCGAAGGCCGCCATCGGATGAGGTTTTTCCGCTCCCGGCGGCAACCGTAACCTTGTACGGAAAAGGGCAATCCCGCACAACCGTAGCCGATTCCAATGGCAGTTACGCCTTCGGTGGGCTTCCGCCTGGCGCCTATCGGCTCACCGCCAACCTGCCTCCATGGGAAAGTAGCCCTACGGTCGATGTGGAACTAAGGGCCGGCGCATGCGCGCGCCGATACCTCAGCCAGCAGTCCGCCGCGCGATTGACCGGTCGAGTCTTCGATCACACCGGCAAGCCGGCCCGCCATGTCGATGTCCAACTCCTCCGCCTGCTTCCCGGATCCCGCCACGCGCACGATCCCTCTGCCAGTTCCCTCACGGCCTTCGATGGAACATTCAGCTGGGAGAACCTGCCCGCCGGCAGTTTCGTTGCCGGCGTGAATCTCACCGGACCACCCAGTTTCACACAACCGTATGAGGCCACATACCTCCCCGGCGTCTCCTCCCCTTCTCACGCCGCCAAGGTTTATCTCCGGCCCAACCAATCGCTCGAAGGGTTGACGCTTACCCTGCCTCCGCCCGTCTCTTTCCGCAGCGTCACCGTCGATATAGTCTGGGCAGACGGGTCGCCAGCAATGGGCGGCGCGCGGGTGCGGGTGGAGCGGGGAGAAAGGCAAGTGGAAATAGTGAAAGCCGTTCACAGGAACCTCGTCCAACTACGGCTTCCGCAAGGCGTCGCCTACAACCTCACGGCCGAGTGGCTCAGCCCGAATTCCCAGCCGTTGGATTACGTCTCATCGCAGCCCGTAGAAATCGCCGCCGGCGCCTCGCCCGTACGCCGCACCGTCCGCTTGTCCAAGCCCAAACCGTAGACTCGGCAAGAACCCGGCACAACGCGCCAAATACCGGCTGCCATTAACGCTCCTTCCAAGCCTCTCGTACCTGCTCCGCAAAACGCTCCGGATCGGTCACGTCCAACAGCACGGGCATACCCGCTTCCGTTCGCGGCGGCAGCAGCACTAATTTCTGCGAACCCGTCGTGAACAGTTTCACGGCACGTCCATTCGCCGTTCGAAAGTTTCCGGAGCGGTAGTGCGAGTTACCGAACCCGCCCACGCGCCGTACCGGCCGCCAATCTTTCTCCGATAGCAGATCCACGACGCGAACAGTGTTCACGTCCACGCTCGCCGCCTCCACCGTCATGCCATAGAACCACGAGTGAATCTCTAACTCATTTCGTCGCAACTCTACCGGCGGCCGCCCCGGGTCATAACGAAACGCCGCCGCCGTCAAGGCGAGGGACACAATGACAAGCGCCACG
>DASTML010000018.1:0-31421 GCA_035714175.1 Bryobacteraceae bacterium
CGATTTGGATGGACGTTTTGGCTTACATCCTTCTATGCAGGCTTTTGAAAGTGTGTTTAGGGAAAAGCGCATGGCTATCGTACACGGTATTGGTTCGCCCAACAACACACGCTCGCATTTTGACGCGCAGGACTTTATGGAGTCGGGGACGCCGGGGCGGAAATCGACGCGGGACGGTTGGCTGAACCGGGCGGCGGGCAAAGGGGGGGCGTCGCCGATCCGGGCGGTCTCGATGGGCGGGACGCTGTCACGGAGTTTACGGGGGGAGAACCCGGCGGTGGCGGTGCAATCGATTGGTTCGTTTCAGGTGAAGGGCGGGGCTGGGAACGAGTTCCTATCGATGTATGGAAAGTCGGGCGATGCGGCGTTGCAGGGTACGGGGAAGGAGACGTTTGCGGCGGTGCGGTTGTTGGAGACGATCAACAGATCTGCTCCGACTCCGGAGGCGGAGTATCCGAACAGCCGGCTGGGGAAGAGCCTGGAACAGATTGCGAAGTTGATCAAGGCCGATGCGGGACTGGAAGTGGCGTTTGCCGATTCCACCGGATGGGACACGCATGTGGGGCAGGCGGCGACGCTGGAAAGGCTGTTGGGGGATTTTGCGCGGTCACTGGCGGCCTTCCACCAGGATTTGGGCGCGCGGATGGAGGACGTCACGGTGGTTGCGATGTCCGAGTTCGGGCGGACAGCTAAAGAGAACGGGACGCGCGGCACGGATCATGGACATGCGAATGTGATGTTCGCGATGGGCGGCGAGGTGGCGGGCGGCAAGGTGCTGGGCGAGTGGCCCGGATTAGAACCGGAACAGCTTTACGAAGGCCGTGACCTGGCGGTGACGACAGACTTCCGCGATGTGCTGGCGGCGGCGGTCCAACGCCACGGAGGCGGCGCGGACCTGACCGCCGTCTTTCCCGGCTACAAGCCGCGGCTATTTCCCTTCTTCAGGCCAATGCAGTAGAGCGCTTCGCCGGTGCGGATGAAAAGCTGATCGTCGACGGCAATGGGGCTGGCGAGCGTGTAGCCGTCCAGCTTGCTGACGCCGAGAATTTCGAATTTCGAACCGGCCTTGATGACGGTGGTGGTTCCGTCCTCATTGATGCTGTAGAGCTTGCCATCGGCCAGGAGCGGCGAGGAGCTATAGGTACCG
This sequence comes from Bryobacteraceae bacterium, assembly GCA_035714175.1. Classification (GTDB taxonomy): domain Bacteria; phylum Acidobacteriota; class Terriglobia; order Bryobacterales; family Bryobacteraceae. The sequence goes on from DASTML010000018.1 coordinate 1,148, forward strand.
AGCTCAATGCGCTGGCTTTCGTAGACCGGTTTTCCGGTCTTGAGGTCCAGGCAGTTGATGGTTCCGTTGTCCTTGAGCACATAGAGGAGTTGGCCGTCAGTGGTGGAAGTGGGCACGTCGGGGCCGAGGGCGTTGGTCCACAGTTCATTCTTGCCGGTGACGTCGCCGCGGCCGCCGGCCTTGAAAGAGATGTAGGGTTTGCCGCGATTGGCTCCGACGACGATCTGGTCACCGACGATGAGTAGGCCGGCGATGGTGCGGTTCATTTGGAACGCGGGCGGATTGAAGCCGCCGAGGCGCCATAGCTCTTTGCCGGTATCCGGGTCCTGGCCAGTGGCGACGTCGCCGCCGAAGACGACCAGTTCTTTCTTGCCGTTTACGAGCGCCATTTGCGGCGTACCGTAGTTGTCCTTGGATTCCAGTTGGCCGGGGGCGGGGCGGAGTTCCTTCCAGATGGTCTTGCCGGTGAGCTTATCGAGAGCCGTGGTGTAGGACGGGTTCTCCGAACGGTAGCCGTGGATAACCTGCACGTAAAGACGGTTGCCGTCGAGCAGAGGCGTGGAGGCGTACCCGTGGTTCAGGCCGACATCGCCGTATTCCTTGACGAAATCACGCTTCCAGACGGGTTTTCCATCGACGGTGAAGCAGAAGAGGCGAACGTTGCCGGTCATCATCCAGACGTGTTTGCCATCGGTGATGGGCGAGGGCGACGAGGAGTTCTGCTTGCGGTAGAGTTGGTTGCCGTTATCGACTTCGGCGCGCCACTTTTCTTTGCCGGTGGCGCGGTCCAGGGCGAGGAGGTATATCTTGTCGTTGGATTTTTCAGCGGCGCGGCTGAGCTTGCGGGTGTCATAGGTCGGGTTGACGAAACCCGCTTCGGCGGTGGTGACGAAGATGAGATTACCCCAGACAACGGGCGTGGCGGCGCTCCAACTGGGCAGCTTGGTCTTCCAGACAATATTTTCGGATTCCGACCAAGTGACAGGCAGATTGCGGGCTTTGGGAGCATGACCGGTGGCAAGGGGGCCGCGCCACTGGGACCATTGCGCGTCCTGTGCGATGGCGGCGGCGAATCCGGAGAGAACGAAAAGAATGGCTCGCAATTTCACAGGTATAGTCTACGCATTTCAGGACCAAAGATGCGGACTGATACACTGAGCTTCCGCGACTTTATGTGGATTGACTGGTCTCTTCTCCCTGTAGCCATTGCCGGCGGCGCGATGGGCGCGGCGCTTGGCGCCGGCCCGGCGTTTATATTTACGGGCGTCTTTGTCTTGATTGGCGTGGCCATTGCCGCGGCAGGCGGGGGCAAAGAGTTTATCGGCAATGTGGCATTTGGACCGCTGCTAGGGCCGCATGTCAGCTTTGCGGGAGGCGTGGCGGCGGCGGCGTTTGCCGCCAAACGGGGTTACCATCCAACGGGGCGCGACATTGGGCGCGGGTTGATGGGACTGAACCGGCTGGATGTTCTGGCGGTGGGCGGGTTGTTTGGCGGTCTCGGATTGGTTGTGCAGTCGGCCATTGCGGCTACAGGCGCCGGACCGATGACGGATTCCATCGCGTTGACTGTGTTTTTGCTTGCCATCCTGACGCGGTTGGCATTTGGGAAGACGGGCCTTTGGGGCGACAGGAGCCAGCCCGGCGAATGGTTGCCGTTCCAACGAGACTGGACGCAGGTGGCGGGAATTGGTGCGGTGCTGGGGTTCACGTCCGCCTACTTGACGCAAACGATTGGAGTGGCTAAGGGCGGAGACGTGACGGGTTTCGGCTTTGCGGCGGTGACGCTGCTGTTCCTGCATACCGGAACAACGGTTCCTGTTTGGCATCACATTGCGCTGCCGGCAGCGGTGGCGTTTAGCTTAACGGGCAACTTGTGGATCGGCTGCGGCGCGGGCGTGGCAGGGGCGGTAGTGGGCGAGCTATTTGCGCGCGCCATGCTGAACCATGGCGATACGCATATTGATCCGCCGGCCGCGGCCATTGCCACGCTGACGACCGTCTTGAAATTACTGTTTTAACGGGCACGGATGGACTGCGCGGCCACCGAACCGTCGTAGCGCCACCAAGTGTTTGGCCACTGGAGCAGATCAGGCGAGTCCGCATTCAGGACTTGCGCGCGGCCGCTGTAGTTGGGACGGTCAAAGAGTTCGACTGACGCGGCGCCGTTCAAACGGAGGGAACGGAAGCCGTACTGCCAATTGGCAATGGCCGGCAGCGCCTGACCTGGGGCGAGACAGATCGATTCGCCGCCGTAGTCCGTTTGGCGATAGAGGCATGGGCCGGCGGCGAGGGCGGGCGTGATGGCCGAACTATCGGTAGGAAGGCGGAGCATTTCGCCGTCTCGGGCAGAGGCGGTGAGTTGGCGGCCATCCTGCTGATACTCGACGGTGAGCGTTTTGACCTGCCCGGCGGCGGGATCGATGCCAAGCGTCTCGGCGTTGACGGAGAGCGTGAGGACGTTGTTGGCAACGCGGGCGGCGACGGCATTGGTAACATCCGCTTGCGAACGGCGGCCGGCGCCATAAGTAGCGCGAAGAATGCGGATAATCGGAGCGGCCGGCGCGGCGGTGACGATGCCGCCAGGGAGGCGGAGCGTTTCGCCGTCGCGGGCAGAAGCGGTCAGGCGGCGGCCATCTTGCTCATATTCCACGGTGAGCGTCTTGACGGTATTGGGGGCAGGGTCCACGCCGAGGACAGCGGTGGTGACAGGGAGTTCCAGCGTATTAGCCGATAGCCGGGAAGAGACGGTATTGGTGACTTCGGCGGCGCCCCGGCGGCCGGCCCCGTAGGTGGCGCGGATGATGCGGATAACGGGGACGGCTACGTTGACGCGTAGCGCTTCGCCGTCGCGGGCAGAGGCGGTGGCGCGTTGCCCGTTGTATTCGTAATCAACAGTGAGCGTCTTGACGACACCGGCGGCGGGATCCATGCCAAGCGTATCGGCGTTAACAAGAAGATCGAGCGCGTTGTTGGCGACACGGGCAGCAACGACGCTGGTGACATCCGCAGTGCCGCGACGGCCGCCGCCATAAACGGCACGAAGGATGCGGAGAGAGGAGACGGACGGGGCCGCCTGCGCAGCTACGGGGAGCACCAGTGTCTCGCCCTCGGCCGCGCGTACGGAGGCGGGGCGGCCGTTGTACTCGTAGTCGACGACGAGCATCTTGCGTTCGGCGGGAGCGGGGTCACCGCCCAGGTTGGCGTTGGAGACCACAAGTTCGAGCCGATCCGCGTTGATTTTATCGCTGAGAAGGGGAGTGACGTCCCGCATGCGGCGCCCATCGCCATATTGAGCGCGGGTAATACGGAGAGCCGGAGCGGTGGGGGTTCCGAGGCGGAGCGTGTCGAAATCGTTGACCCGAATGGTGCGCCTGGCATTTCCCAGACGATATTGCACGGTTAGGGTTTTGGGAGTATTCGGCAGGGGATCTCCACCGAGAGTGTCCGCGTTGACCTGCATGGCAATGGTGCCATTCACGACTTGGGAACGGACCCGCTCCGTGACGTCCGCAAAGGTGGAACGGGCTCCATAGGAGGCTCGGATGATTTCCAATATGGGCTGCGCCGGCAACTGGGCAGCCGCCAACGCCAACAAGGGCAGGAGAAGGCGAAGCATAGAATTTTGGTTTCCTCCGTACGATCTCACAGACCTGATTGATGTTACCGGTATATCCTCTTGAACATGAAACAAATTGCACTTTGGGCGGCGGCGTGCGTATTGGCAGGAGGATTGATGGGTGCGGAAAGAGTGCGCGTGGATAGTCATGTGGCCGTAAAGATGAGGGACGGCGTTATTCTCTACGCCGACGTCTACCGGCCGGACAGAGGCGGCCAGTTTCCGGTCATCGTGATTCGCACCCCTTATGGAACACAGCGCGAGGGTACGCACGCTGACTGTTTCCGGTTTGCGGAACAGGGCTATGTGGTTGTGAACCAGGATGTGCGTGGGCGGTTTGAATCCGACGGAAAATGGGTCCCGTTCTTCGACGAGGGCAAGGATGGGTACGACACGATTGAGTGGGCGGCCAAGCAGCCCTGGTCGAACGGCAAGGTCGGCTCGCAAGGCGGATCGTATCTGGGGAACAACCAGTGGCTGGCCGGCGCGGAGGCTCCGCCGCATTTGAAGGCCATGTTTCCGCGCGTGGCGTCGACCAGCATTTATCACAACTGGGCGTATTTCGGCGGCGCCTACCGGCTATCGTTCAATTTTGGGTGGGGCGTGGTGCGGATGCCTTTCCGCATTATGCAGCCGCAGTCGTGGCACACGGAAAAATACGTGCCGGAGGAGATGAAGTACGCGCAGGTGCTGCGCGGGGCGCCGTTGGGCGAGATGGACTTGAAGAGTTCGCACACGGTGGTGGCGCACTACCGGGACTGGTTGAAGCATGAGTCGTACGACGCCTATTGGAAGGGCGCTTCGGTGGAAGACCGGTTCGACAAGATACAGGCTCCGGCGCACACGCTGGGAGGATGGTGGGACATTTTCGTGGCGGGGACCATCAACGGCTATGTGGGCATGAAGGGCAAGGGGGCGCGAATGGTGATCGGACCGTGGGGCCATGGGCCGAGCCGGAAGTTCGGTGAACAGGACTTCGGGCCGGGGGCCATGCGCAGTTCTTTCGACTATGAACTTCGTTGGTTCAACCACTGGCTGAAGGGTGAGCAGAACGGAGTGGACAAAGAGCCGCCGGTGGAAATTTTCTATATGGGCGCCAACCAGTGGCGGAAGGAAAAAGATTGGCCGCTGCCAGGCACACAATACAAGGCGCTCTACCTGGCCGAAGGAAAGACTCTGCAATTCGAAAAGCCCGCGGCGACCGGGAACTTCTCCTATGTTGCCGACCCGGCCAACCCGGTACCGACGCTTGGCGGGAACAACTGTTGTGGTTCGCCCACCGTGGCGGGCCCTGTGGATCAACGGCCGATTGAATCGCGACCCGACGTGCTGAGCTACACGTCGGCGGCGTTGACGGAAGCGGTGACGATCGCGGGACCGGTGAAGATGAAGCTGCAGGCCTCCACCGACGGGAAGGATACGGACTGGATGGTGAAGCTGGTGGACGTAGCTCCGAACGGGTATGCGATGAATCTGGCGGAAGGCATTCTACGGGCGCGATTCCGCGAGGGGTTGACGAAGGCGAAACTGTTGGAGCCGGGCAAGACGTATGAGTTCGAAGTGGACATGGTGGGAACGGCGAATGTGTTCCAGCCGGGACACCGGATTCGCGTGGATATTATGTCGTCCAACTTTCCGCAGTTCAGCGTAAATCCAAATACGGGGGAGCCGCTGGCCACGGCGGGCGTGGGACGGAAGGCGAAGAATACGGTATTTCATGGCGGCGCGACGGCGTCGGCGATTATTCTGCCCGTGGTGGCGGCGCTACCGTAGCCGGATTCGCCGTTCAATGTCACAGATCGCATATTTCTTCCGCTAAGGAAGGATATGCGATCTATACTTTTTGGGTTATTGGGAATAGCCACGCTCCTGCCCGCACAGGATTTGCGGTTGTACTACCGGCAGGCAAACGGCAACGGAACGTCAACAATTTTTCTGGTACCGACCGATCCGGCGGCAGAGTTGAGCGGAGAGGAATCGACAAGCACCAAAAAGGTTGCTCGTCCTCCGCATGCGATGATTCTTACGCCGCGGCCGGGCCAAAACAGCGCACCGAGCGTGATCGGCGGATCCGAAGGGAGTGTTTCGGTTTGTCCGCAGGCATGTGACGGCGACAAGCTCCTCACACTGCAAGGGAAGCCGTACAAGGGTTCTTACCTCAAGCTCGTAACCGGACCCGATGCCGAACGTAAGCTAAACGAATACCCCGGGCAGTACGAAGAGGGCTTTCGTCACGAAGCGATCCTCACGCTCAAGAACTTGTGGATCGATGGCCGGGCGACTTCGCAAACCGTTGTCATTCCCACCACGTTGCAGCTTGTTTTTCAGGAAGGTGATTCCATCTATGAGGACGGGGTCATTACCTTCCGGGTGACGTTCGTTCCAGAGGGCTATGAATCCGAGATTGGAAAGCTCGATTTTTGGAACATCGAGGGGTTACCTACAGGAGTCGAAGCCGAGGGAGTCTCTCTTTTCGACACGAATACGCGGGCATTGAAATTTTATCTGCCGAATATGGTGCGGCAGCCGGATGGGCAGCTTCAGTTCAGCCCGAAAGGCAATGTCGTGGAAGCCGCTGCTCAAAGAAAAAACCTGCGGCAGTTAGAGCCGCAACTTGCGGCTATTGGCGCGTCCAAATTCTCATACAACCGGCCGGGCCTGGCGGGTCAACGCGCGTTGCCGGCGTTAAACACCACAGGGCAGCTTGGACGAACCAACCCTTTCCGGACCAACGCGGCTGTAGTCAGCCAGGACCTGCCGCTCTTCCTGCGTGCCGCCTACACGTACAATCAAGCCAAACCCACGGGCCGTCATGTGTTTAATATCGAAGCGGCCTTTGCGGCGGATAGCGACTTCTCGTTGCCTCCGATTAAACAGACGGCGCTTACGCAGCTGATTTTCTCTCCTCAGTTCAAGTTGGACCTGAATACGGCGAGGACGCTGGACAACCCCAATTCCATCGTCTGGAATGCTCCGATAACGTTGCGGCGCTATTTACCGGGGAAATATGTCACGGACAAATACCATCCGCCACACTTCCGGATGATCGCCCTGACGAGCGGGATTCTGGGCGAGCATTCCGTGTACGGGCAGAGCCAGAACATCATTGTTCCGGTAAAAGGCATGGTCCGTTACTCGACGCGGCCGGGCGCCTGGCGTTTCGCCTTCGATGTGCGCGGCGGCCCCGAAATGGGATACAGCATGACGGAGAAGATCGAGCGGATTGTGCTGGACGATCCCGACCTGGTGGAAAATCCGGCCGAGTTCGTGCGGAAGATCACGCTGCGGAATCGGAACATCCGGCGGCTTGCCCTGGAGACCAAGGTGAACCTCACTCAGGGGAAGAAGGCCTCGCTTCAGTTCCAGTGGCAGTACCGCAAGTTGTTCCGCGAAGAACAGTACATTACCGAGCGCGATGTGAAGGGAACGTTCACGCCCGGTACGGGCCAGGACTTCTTTGGCATTCCCAGCGTGCCCACCACCTACACGCTGATGGACACGGGCCAGGATATGCGAATCCGCCGCTACATGGAAGCTAACTTTGAGTACGCGCTAACGGAGAACTTCTCTGTGGACATCGTCTATAAACGCGGCGTGAAGCCGCCGACGTTCCAGATGGTTAACCAAGTGATGATCGGATTCAGCTTCTCGCTCGGCAAGCCCAAGGAATAGGCGGCGCTATGGCTTAACCACCGTCCCATCCGGAGCGCGATCCAACGGGTAGTGGTAGCCCTGCGGGGCGGGCTGGATGGGGTACTTGGCGGCGAGCGTTTCATTGACGTCCATGCCGAGGCCCGGCTTGCCGTTGCCGTAGAGATAGCCATTGCGAATCTCCGCCGTGCCGGTGACCACCTCCTTCGCCGCATCCGGGAAGTTGCTCTCTTCCTGGATGCCGAAGGCGGGGTGGGAGATATCGACGTGGTAGGCGGCGAGTTGGTTGACCGGATCGTTGTCGCCGCCTTCCTGAAAGGCGGTACGGACGCCGTAGGGTTCGCAGAAAGTAGCCAGTTTGCGGGCCGGCGTGATGCCGCCGATGGAGGAGACGCGGCAACGGACGAAATCGATGAGGCGTTCGCTGACCAACGGCAAGTACTCGAAGGGATGAGTGAACAGTTCCCCGACGGCCTGTGCGGTGGTGCTATTTTGCCGGATCTGCTTGTACCAGGCCAACTGCTCCGGGGAGAGGACATCCTCAATGAAAAACATCTGATACGGCTGCATGCGGCGGGAGAACTCCACCGCGTTGATTCCGCTTAGGTGACTATGTACGTCGTGACAGAGCTTGGGGGAAAAGCCGAGCTTGGCGCGGACGTATTCAAACAGGGGCGGGATCGTTTCCAGGTAGACATCCTCGTCGAACGCCTGGCCGCCGCGGCCATTGGGGATGAAACCGCCGCCGCCGTAGTTACCCATCTGAATGCGAATGTGGCGGAAGCCTTTGGCGATGGACTTTTGTACGGAGTCAATGATGGCTTCCCGCGTATTCCCGCCGCAGTGGTCATAGCAGGGCACGGCATCGCGGACCTTGCCGCCCAGCAGTTCATAGACGGGCATGCCGGCGCGCTTGCCCTTGATATCCCACAGGGCCATGTCCATGCCGCTGAGCACGTTGTTGTTGACGGGTCCATTGCGCCAGTACGTACGGAGATGGCTGCTTTGCCAGAGGTCTTCAATCTGCTCCGGATTCTTGCCGATCAGGAAGGGCGCCAGATGCTTCTCAATGGCTGCGATGACGGCATGGGGCTGAAAGTGGTTGCTGGCCGAACCGATACCGTAGAGGCCTGGTTCGCTGGTGATGATCTTGACGAAGATCCAGCGGTAGTTGCGGCCGGCGCTGGTAGCGATTACCTTGACGTCTTTAATGGTGAGCGGAGGAAGTCCCCGGAGCGAGGGAGAGGCGAGGAGGGGGGTGGCCCACAGGGAGCGGAGGAGTTCGCGGCGGCGCATATGGAGTACCGATTATATTTACAGGCTGGCCTCCACGGGGAGGGCCGCGGTGATGCCCAAACGATCGATGGCGCCCGGATATCGCGGATCTTTACGAATGGGGTCAAACGCCGGGTGAGCGTGGATATGGGGAAGAAATGCATCCCATTCGGCGAATGCGATTTCGATCCAACGAAACGTTTCCGCCGCCATGCCCTGGCAAGCAAATCCGATCGCAACATAAGAAGCCGGAATGGCGCCTTGCGAGCGCCGGGCGGTGGCAAGCAGAAAGGCTCCGCGCCGGGCTTCCCGCTGGTCGCCCAGCGCCGCATGCAATTCCACCCAGGTACGCATCCGGAGAGGATGCGTAAGCGGCAGCGCACTTTGGCCGAACATTCGCAACGCATCGGCACGACGGCCCAGGCGGGCCAGGGAAAGCGCCATGAGCAGAGGAGCCGGTGCATGGTGCGGATCCAGTTCCAGAACGCGCCGCCCCTGCTCTAAGACCTGCGCGTGGGCGCCAGTGTAGGACTCCAGCGTCAACAGGTTACTGTTGGTGGCTACGGAAAGAGGATCCAGGCGCAGGGCCTCCTTGGTTTCCGCCAGCGCCCGGTCAAACAGCCGCAGTTTGGCCAGCATGGCGGAGTACCAGAGATGCGTTGTGACATTGCCCGGATCAAGCAGGATGCTCTCCCGGAAACGTTGCGAGGCCGCCGCCAGATTGCGGCCGTAGAGGGAACGAACCTGCGCCTGGGCGGTAAGTGCGGCCGGCTGCCGGGGGTCAATTTCGTAGGCGCGTTCGGCTTCCAGACTGGCATGCCGCAGACAGTCGAGCGGAGGCAGCGTATTGTGCTCGGCCAGCCCCATGTATGTGTAGGAGAGGTAACAGTGAGCCAGGACGAAGGTGGGGTCCAGGCGCAGCGTTTCTTCAAAATAGGACTTGGCGCGCAACAGCCCCTGTTCGGTGCGGCCGTTCCAGTGAAACAGGCCCATCAGGAACTGGTCCTGCGCCTGGGGATTGGCCGATACCGGTTGCACGCGGACGGCTCCTGGCACGCGCGAACCCAGGCCCAGCGTAGTTTCGATGGCCCTGGCAGTTTCCTGCCGGGAGGCGGCGATGCCGGCCAGGGTGACAGGAGCGCGAGACTGGTAGACAACGCGGCCTGCCGGGCAACCGATGAGCGAGAGCTGAAGCGCGCGGTTCCCGGGATTTCCGGAAAGGATGCCCATGAGGACATAGTGGGCCTGCAAACGAGTCCCGATGCGGCGGGCGGCGGCGGTGGTGTCCGGAGGCGGCGAGGCGTAGCGGCGGGAAGTATCGTCCGCGGGAACAATGAGGCGTTCATGGTGGGAGAGATACTCGCGAAGCCCGTCGCTGAGGCCCTGGGCGAGATACTCGACCTCCGGCGCGGACGCAAACGGCAGTACAGCCAAGCGGATGGGACCGTCCGGCTGTCCGCGGCGGGAGAGGTACAGCGCACCGGCGACCGTAGCCGCGGCCGCCCCCAACAGGCCCGCGCCAAGAAGCGCGCGGCGAGGGAGCAGCGTTCGCGGCATAGGCCGCAATGCCGCCAAGAACTCTTCGGCGCTCTGAAAGCGGGACGAAGGGGCGATGGACATCGCCCGCGCGATGGCATCATCCCACTCCCGTCCCAGCCCAGGGACCAAGGAGGAGGGCGGCGGAACCTGCTCATTCAACCGGTTGATAGCGTCGGCCCAGGAATGGGTGCGGGGAAAGGGATGGCGGCCGGTGACGATTTGGTAGGTGAGGATGCCGAGGCTGTAGACGTCCGTGGCCGGGGACACGGGTTCCCGAAGAAGTTGCTCCGGCGCCATGTTGGCGAGCGTGCCGGCAGAGCTCGCAAAGAGCGGCTCCGGGTCAGAGGCGTTGGACATTTGCCGGGCCAGACCGAAATCGCTGATGACGACGCGCTGTGAACCGGACTCCTCCCGGCAAATCATGACGTTGGACGACTTGAGGTCCAAGTGGAGGACCGAAGAGTCGTGCGCGGCCTGCAGACCGGCGCAGATTTGGCGGAGGATCGGCAGGGCGTGGTCGACGGGAACCGGGCCTTCCCGCGCCAGACGGGCGGATAGGGTCTCCCCATGCAGCAGTTCCATGGTGAGGAAGAGAATGCGGGGAGAATTGGGTTGGGTATGGACGAAGAGATCGTGAATCCGGCAAACGTTGGGGGAACTGATCTGCCGGGCGCGGTTGACCTCCGCCTTGAAACGGCCGATGAATTTTTCGTGGTCAGCCGCGTCCAGGCGAATGGTCTTCAGCGCAATGTCGACCGAGAGCTCCGTGTCGTGCGCGTGGTAGACCTCGCCCATGCCGCCGGCGCCGAGCGGGCTGAGGATAAGAAACCGGTCCGCGACGAGCGATTCAGGAGCAAACGTATGGAGAGAGTAGACGGAGAGGAGACCGAAATCCGCCGCGGAGATGGCGGCGCCGTCCAGAAACTGATTCGGGGTCTCATGACGGATAATCAAGCGGCGGACTTCTTCCTGCAACTCCACGTCGTCTTTACACTCCTGGGCTAACAGTTGTTGGCGCTGTTCCGGAAGCGTATCGATCGCCACCAGAAAGAGGTCTTTGATACGGCTCCATCGTTCCGGAGTCATCAGCCAATTTGTTCACTGAGCCAAGCTCGCGCCATGTCCCAATCCCGTTTGACCGTCCGGAGCGAAATACGGAGCAAGGGAGCAATCTCTTCCTCCGAAAGCCCACCGAAAAACCGCATATCCACAATTTGGGCCTGCCGGGCATCCCATTTGCTCAAACGGGAAAGCGCGGCATCCAAAGCCAACATGGTTTCCGGGCGGGAATCGGGCAAACGGCAATCGGCGGAGAGTTCCACCCGGACGCCGCCGGCGCGTTTCGCGCTGACCTTCTGCCGGGAGTGGTCCACCAGAATTTGCCGCATGGCGCGGGAAGCGACGGCGACAAAGTGGGCTCGGTTCTGCCAGGGAGTGGCGGTGTTGACTAATTTTAGATAGGCTTCGTTTACAAGCGCAGTGGCCTGCAGAGTGTGATCCTGGCGCTCCCGGCGCATGTGACGTTCCGCAATCGCGCGCAGTTCGGCGTAGACTGCGTTGTAGAGTTGTGGTTCCGCAGCCTTTTCGCCCTGGTGGAGGCGAACCAATAACTGCGTGATCTCGTCCTGCGTTTCCATTTTACGGTTCGCAGTTAGTATAAATGCTTACTGGCGGAGGGGAAACCGGCCCCCGTGGAGCGGCAGCGCGGCGAGGCGGAAAGAAACAGCCTATTTTCAGACACTTACATACTATATGTCGTGGGCATATTATTCGAAAAAGGCATTTCCGCACTATCAGAAATGGCTATTTACAAAATAGGCCGGAAGGAGTTTTCAAGACTCTCCGGCCCCATGATGCGGCGACGAGGCGCCCGGCTATGCCAGTGATTCGCGGCAGAAGTCCAGACACTTTCGCATTTCCGCCATTACCGTCGTACCTTCGCCGATGACATATTCCAACTCAATATTGGCGGGCCACTTATATCCCTCTTTTTTCATGAGCTGTAGAACTTCTCGTATAGGCGTACTGCCAGTACCCCAGGGCAGATTGGCGCCGCCCTCCGTACCGTACTTGCGGTCCTTGAGGTGGAAGCTGGTGATACGGGAGGCATTGGCCTTGATGAAGGGTACGGGCGACGCGCTGATTGCGGCGGTGAAGTGGCCGACATCGAGGTTGATGCTGTTGTACTTTGACTGGGCGAGCGCGCGTTCCCAACTGTGTGCATTCACCTGCGTATGGTTGTGGTAGCCAGCGTAGACCTTATGTTTCGCACCAAAATCGCCGATGCGCTGGGTGAGTTTTTCGTCCGTGGGAAGTTCCATGGTGACGGAGTTAGATCCGAGGGTGCGGGCAACCTGGAAAACGTAGTCGTATTCTTCGTCCGACATGGCGTTCGACAAGCCAAGCTTGACGATGGCGATTTGGATGCCGGCGGAGTTGAACATTTTGCGCAACTCTTTGTACTTATCCATGGAGACGGACAGCCGCCACTTTTTGCGTTCATCGGCAATCTTGCGCATGGTTTCCTGCTGCGCGGGAGTAAGATCCCGGCGGCCTGCGAAGGCGGGCGGCCGCGCGGCGGGGGCGCCTGCGAAATTTTCCGCGGCGTCGCCCATCAGTTCAATCGAACTAATGCCCAGTTCCGTGCAGTATTTCAGGAGGTCCGGCGCGGTGCTGGGCAGGGCGCGGAAGCAGTAGGTGATGGCGCCGATCTGGACGCCGCCAAATTTGGAGTTGGGCTTGGCGTGCAAAGAGGCCAGAGGGAGGGCGGCGAGGGCGGCCTTACCGAAATCGCGACGATTCATGGAGGCATTATTTCACAGGGTTTGCTACTGTAGCGCTTGTATGAAGCTGCTGGGCATCTTGGTATTGGCATTGGGATCGCTGTGGGCGGACGAGACGATTTCGGCCTTGGGGCGGACGTGGTCGGTGCCGCTGGCAGCGGACTGGAAGGGATCGGCGGGAGAGTTGGAGCTTCTGGTGAAAAAGCCGCAGGAGAAGCCGCGGCGGCCCAAGCAGTTTGCGGTACTGGAGGAAGGACCCTACTCGGCGTTCACGTTGGAAGTGGACGTAAAGCGAAACGAGAAGTCGCTGATTTTGGTGTACGCCTACCAAGACGACAACCACTTCAACTATGCGCATCTTTCCGTGGATGACCCGGCCAAGGTACACGTGCACAACGGAATTTTCCACGTGTTTGAGGGCGACCGCGTGCGTATTTCTCCGCTGGAAGGCGGACCCGGGGCGCTTCCCACCACCGAGTGGACGCACGTAAAAATGACGTGGAACGGGAAGACGGGCGAGTTGATCTGCCACGCGGACGGAAAGACAACCGGCGCGCTGCGCGGTATTGACCTCTCGCTGAAACATGGCAAGGTAGGGCTGGGTTCGTTTTTTGAAACCGGGAAGTTCCGGAATCTCAAGATATCCGGAACCCCGGCCAAGTAGCGAACGTTACCAGACGCGTGAAAAGTTGACTACCAGGAAATTGGACGGGCGGTAGTCGACCACGTAGCCGTCAATCAGGCCGCGCCGGCATCCATACGGGACGGGACCGTACGTTTGATAGTAGGCGGCCGGTACAGGCGCGATGCGCGGACGATAAGCCAGGGGAAGCGGGGCGTAAGCCGGCGTCCAACTCCTGCGGACTGGGGGTGCATAAGCCGGACCAAATCCCTGTCGATAATAGAACTGCGTCTGTACGCGCGGGGGGGTGTAGCGGCGGTCGTAGTGTCCGGGACGATAGCTCTGCCGGTAGTGCTTATCGTGTCCCCGGCCATGCCTATGTCCGCGTCCCTCGGCCAGGACGGACGGCATGGAAGCCAGCAATAGTGCGAATGCGAAGATCCATCTGCGCATAGAGAATACCTCCTAAGGATGGAGACGCCCCGGTTGCAGTTCGGGCGTACGGAAAAATCGCTGAAATCAACCTGCCCGTTTTGAAGGCGCAAAGCCCCGGCGGGAGTACGCCGCCATGCCCAGCAAGGCCGGGAGGCACGTTGGCCATAGGCTGGCGGCGCACCCACGTCGTAAGGGGCTACGGCCGGATCCGGAGAGCAGGTACGAGGGAGAACCACCGCCGTGGCTCCTCCCTTTCCCATTTCTCTTGTCCTGGGCACTGACTACGCCCGGAACAAACACCGCAGTAGAATCCGGCGCGTCATGCCCGTTAGATCACGCTCCCCGCAGGGGTGTTACTTGCGGGCGCGAACACCTCCGGAGATCGTACCGTCCCACAGTGCGTTGCCCTGTGCGTTGTAACGCTTGTCCAGCTTGTCCCAGGATTCAGCCAGGCGGCCGTTGAGATCCCAGTAGAACCGCCCGTCCTTCATGGTCATCTCCGCCACCAGATTCTTGGTTCCCATCATCTTTGCGCCATAGACGTCCACGAATCCAAACGTTCCCGTTTGTACGTTCAACACGGTTACATCCGCGGTCGCGCCGACGCTGAGATGCCCCAAGTCCGTGCGTTTGATCTGCTGCGCCGGGTGCCAGGTGGAAGCTTCTACCACCTGCTGCAATGACATGCCCATGTTGAGGAACTTGGACATTACATTGGTCATGTCCTTCATGCCGCCGATCATGGACGAGGTATGCAGATCGGTAGAGATGGAGTCGGGAACAAAGCCCTGCTTAATGGCCGGCACGGCCCAGCGGAACACGAAGCTGCCGCCGCCGTGGCCGGCATCAAATTTCACGCCCCGTTTTTTGCCGTCGAACAGATACTGGCGGACCTTACCGTTCTCGTCCAGCATCGGCACCGCGGCCAGATAGGCATGTGTATACATGTCGCCGGGGCGCAGATGTTTCAGGATCAACTCCTGGTGCGGACGCTCCAGGCGGAATGAGCCGAAATCCACCATGATCGGCACGTTGGCGGCTTCGCCTGCTTTGACGGCGCTGTCCACCGCGATCCATTCCGGACCGGCGAAGTGCGCGGTTTTGATGCCGACAATATTGTCCGGGTACTTCTTGATCATGGCGACAACAGGCGCGGGATCCATGTCCTGCATATTCTGCTCCACCGCGCCGCCCATGCCGTCGCCCACAATATTCAGAAAGGTCAGCACGCGCGTTTTGGAGCGGTCAATAATGCGCTTTTTGAAAACTTCGTAGTTCCGCCAGCCGGAGGTGCCCGCATCAACCATCGTGGTGACGCCGCTGCGGAACGAGTGCGAATCCGGAATGACGCTGAGTTGGCCGTCGCGGTAGCTGGGGCCGTCGCCGTAAAAGACGTGCACGTGCAGATCAATGAGACCGGGCATGACGTAGAGGCCCTTCACGTCAACCACTTTTTTTGCTTCCGCGGCGGGGATATTGACGGCGACAGCCGCGATTTTGCGGTCCTTGATCGCTACGTCGCGGACGGCGTTGATATTGTTCTTCGGGTCAATGACGTGGCCGCCCTTCAGCAGCACGTCATAGTTTTGGGCCATAAGGCAGGCCGATAGCGCCAGGAATACGGGGAGAATACGCACCATGGGCGTATTCTAATGGAAGTTCTGCGTCTCGAAAACCCAAGCGGATTCAATAATGGATTCCAACGTGTCGAACTTCGGCTGCCAGCCCAGCGTGCCGCGGAGCAGAGAGGAATCCGCCACCAGTTGCGCCGGATCGCCTTCCCGCCGCGGCCCCATCACATAGGGCACCTTGCGGCCTGTCACTTTTTCTACCGCATCCACCACTTCCCGCACTGAAAAGCCGCGCCCGGTCCCGGCGTTAAAGGTGGCGCTGGCGCCGCCGCCCAAAAGATGATTCACAGCCGCAATATGCGCCGAGGCCAGATCGTCGACGTGCACATAGTCGCGAACACAGGTGCCGTCCGGCGTGTCGTAGTCATCGCCGAAAAGCGTCACGGGGTTGCCCGTGCGAGCGGCGCGGAGGATAAGCGGAATCAGATGCGTTTCCGGTTCATGGCGTTCACCGAGACCCGCAGCATTGTTGGCTCCGCACGCGTTGAAATACCGCAAACGAATGCTGCGGACGCCGCGGCTGGCGTCGAGCCATTCAAGGACTTTCTCCACCATCAGCTTCGATTCGCCGTACGGATTCACAGCGCGAATCGCCGCATTCTCCGGAATGGGCACGAAATCCGGATTGCCATAGACAGCGGCC
Source organism: Bryobacteraceae bacterium (assembly GCA_035714175.1). Lineage (GTDB taxonomy): Bacteria > Acidobacteriota > Terriglobia > Bryobacterales > Bryobacteraceae. The sequence continues at coordinate 17,343 of DASTML010000018.1, forward strand.
GTGGACGAGAAGACCAGCTTGTTGACGCCCGCATCGGCCATGGCAGAGAACAGCGAAATCGACCCGCCCGTGTTGTTGTGGAAATATTTTTCCGGCTCCCGCGTCGATTCACCCACGGCGATGAACGCCGCGAAATGGATCACGGCATCCACGCGCTCGGCACGCAAGATGCCGGCCAGTTGCTCCCGGTCAAAGAGCGAACAGACGCGTAGAAGTCCGTCGGGCACGCTGGCGGCGTGGCCTTTGGATAGGTCGTCCGCGACGACAACCCGGAAGCCGCTTTGGAGGAGTTGATGGACGGTGTGCGAACCGATATATCCCGCGCCGCCCGTGACAAGTATCGTAGGCATCAAAAGCTTTAGTATGGCAGACATGCCTACTGGTGCCGAGCTATTCGTGGAAAGTGCGTTGCAGTTGGGAATCGACCGCGTATTTACGCTGGTCGGTGACCATTTGAACGAGGTTCTGTCTGTTGCCGAACGGCGCGGACTGCCGATCGTGCATATGCGGCACGAAGCCGCGGTGGTGCACGCCGCCGACGGCTGGAGCCGCATGACGCGCAAACCGGGACTGGCCATCGTCACTGGAGGCCCCGGCCACACAAACGCGTTGACGGGCATCGCCACCGCCCACACCAATGGCAGCCCGATCATCGCCGTCAGCGGCACGCCCGCGCTGGAGGCCCGGCACCGGGTGGTGTTCCAGGACATTGACCAGGTGGGCATGGCCGCGCCGGTCACCAAGTTTTCCCACCTGGTCACCAGCCCGTCCCAGACCGGTTTCGCCCTGGGCCGTGCCTACCGAGAAGCTTTTACCGGCCGCTACGGAGCGGCCCACCTTTCCATTCCTGTTAACGTGTTCACCGGCAAGACCGACGCGCCGCTGCGCACGCCTGCCGCCAACAGCGGACCGGTGCGGACCTGCGACGACGCGGCGGCGGCCATGGATTTGCTGGCCAAAGCCGAACGGCCCGTCGTGATCGGCGGAAGCGGGCTATGGTGGAGTGACGCCGGCGCCGCGCTGCTCGCATTTCTGAAAAAAACCAAGCTGCCGTATTTCGACGTGACCATGGCGCGCGGCGTGGTGAGCGAAAAATTTGCCGGGCACTGCGGCTACGCGGATCCGGCGCTGAACCGCGGTTGCATCCCGGCATTCCAAACCGCCGATGTCGCCTTGGTTTTGGGTAAGCGTATCGATTACCGGCTGGCCATGGGGAGCCCGCGCCTCTTCGGCAAGGAGACACGCATCATCCAGGTGGACGTGGAGCCCCGCGAGATCGGTAATGTGCGAGATGTAGAAGCGGGCGTAGTGGGCGATGTCCGCACCTTCCTGGAAGCGGCGTTGCCGGCCGAACCGTGGGAGCAGAAAAAGGCCTGGGTGAAGCAGATCGGCAAGTGGCGCAAGGAATGGGCGGACCAGTTGCTGGCTTCTGTGGGCGAAGACGAGTTGCTCCACCCCGGCGCGTTCTTCGCGGAGTTGAATCGGACTTTGCCGGTCTCCCCGCTGCTCTCCTTTGACGGCGGCGATTTCATCCACTGGGGCCGGGCCATTCTGCCCGCCCTGCACGCCGGCGGCTGGTTGCGCCTGGGGCCCATGGCGACTATCGGCGCCGCCCTGCCCTTTGCCATGGCCCAACAGATGGCGCGGCCGAAACAACCGGTGATGATGATGACCGGCGACGGATCCTTGGGATTCTACATTGCGGAACTCGACACGCTGGTGCGCTACAACGTGCCGATGGTGATCGTGGTGGGCAATGACGGCGGCTGGGGCCTGGAGCGGGAACTACAGGGCGCCGTGCAGGGCACCACCACCGCCTGCGAACTGCGGCGCACCCGCTATGACCTGGTTTGCCAGGGCTTCGGCGGCGGCGGGGAAACGATTGACCGGCTGGACCAGGTGGGTCCCGCCTTGGCTCGCGCCTTCGCGTATCAGGGCCCTTACGTTCTGAACGTGAACATACGCGGAGCGCGCTCGCCCTTCACACAGTGGCAGTTGGAAGGCAAGAAATGATCCGTACCGCCGCCGACGGTCCGCTGGACATCATCACAATGGCCGGGCCGAGGCGCAACGCGCTGTCGCTCGCTATGATGCGCGCTCTGATTGGCGCGCTGCGCGCCTGCCAGGGCCGCGTGGTGGTGCTGGCGGCGGACGGGCCTGTCTTCTGCGCTGGGCACGACTTGCACGAACTGAGCGGCTGCACGTCTGCGCAGGCCGAAGAGATCTTCGCTGTCTGCACCGAACTGATGGATACGGTGCAGGGCATCCGGCAGCCGGTGATCGCGCAGGTCCAGGGCGTAGCTACGGCGGCGGGCTGCCAACTGGCGGCGGCCTGCGATCTGGCTATTGCATCCGAAGACGCCTGGTTCGCCACGCCAGGCGTGAAGATCGGACTGTTCTGCTCCACGCCGATGGTGGAATTGACGCGAGCCATTGGCCGGAAACGCGCCATGGAAATGCTGCTGACAGCGCGGCAGGTACCGGCGGGCGAGGCCGCGGCGTGGGGCCTCGTGAACCGGGCCGTACCGGCGGATCGGCTGGCCGGCGAGGTCCGGGAACTTGCCATGACGATTGCCTCCGCCTCGGACTATACGGTTTCCCTGGGCAAGCGCGCCTTCTACGAGCAGATAGAGATGCCGCGCGAAGAGGCCTACCGGTTCGCGCGCGGCGTAATGGAACGGAACGCCCAGGCGGACGTGGCGCAGGAACAGATGCGTGGTTTTTTAGAGAGGCGCCCGAAAGGCTAGTCGCACACGATAGGCTAGTTACATATGAATCGACGTACCTTTGTTGGCGCGGTCCCGGGCGCGCTGGCGCTGGCGCAGCCGCCTCCGAAGCAGGCGAAAATCACGTCCAGCGTCATGCTATGGACGTTGAAGGGTACGTTCGAAGAGCGCATGGAAGCGGCGGCCAAAGCCGGGTTGCAGTCCGTGGAGTTCGTGGGGGAACACTACGACTGGACGGACGCCGATATCGCGCGCGTGAAGAAACTGGCACGATCCTTCAAGCTGGGCATCGACACCTTGAGTTCCGTACCGAAGTGGGGCCAGCAGAAATTGAACATGCTGGAGGCCTCCAGCCGCGCCGCGTACCTGGCGGAGGCCGAACGCAACCTGGCCTACGCACAGAAGCTGGAAATTCCCATGGCCCTGCTGATGTCCGGCAATACGCTGCCGGGCCTCTCCTTTGAGCAGCAGTTTACGGCCATGGTGGAATGCGCCAAGCGTTGCGGCGACTTGGCGGAACGCTACGGAGTGACGCTGATTGTGGAACCGCTCAACGCCAAGGTTTCGCACAAGGGCTACTTTCTAACCAACTGCGTGGACGGCCTGCGTCTCATGAAGGAAGTGGACCACCCGCGCGTGCGGCTGCTATTCGACTTGTTTCATGAACAGGTGGAACGCGGCAATGTGATCCAAACGGCGCTGGAAGCCATGCCCTACGTCCGCGTTTTCCATGTGGCCGACAACCCCGGCCGTCATGAACCGGGCACCGGCGAGATGAACTATGCCAATATCTACAAAGCCATCGCCAAAGCCGGCTACGAAGGCTACATCACCATGGAATATCTGCCGCTGCGGGACCAGGTGAAGAGTTTGCAGCAGGCGGTGACGGAAATGCGCGCGGGGATTGCGGGCTAATGACCGTAGCGGCGCCCTGGGTGCGCGGAATCTGGGAATTGGCGGAGGAACGGCCCATCCGGCATGAAGACATGGTGGCGGCCGTGCGGATGGCCCTGCCGGAGGGGGAGACGATTTTGAACGGTGCGATGGAGTGGAAGTTGGACGGCGAACCGACGGCCAGCCCGTTAGAGCGGGTAGGCCGCCGGTTGGAAGTGAATTTCCGGGTCGTTGTGGTGCGAGGCGCCTAGTCGGGCCTTACGCTTCCACTTTCCCGGCCACGATCAGCGATACGCCCACGGCGCCCATCTTGTGCATCAGCACCCAGTCATGCTCGCCGACCTTTTCGAGCGACCCATCTTTGAAGTACTTCGGGTCTTCCTTCCAGATGCTGAAAACAGCCGGATGCGGCGTATTGGAGACTTTTTTGCTTTGCTCCACCAGTTCCTTGAAAACAGGCGCGGCCGCGCCGTCCGTATCGGAGGCGGCGGGGCTCAGCAGTAGAAAGTCACGTTGGGGCGCGGCGCCCTGGTGGTCGCCGTTTTCCGGGTAGTAGCTGTAACGCATGGTGTACAGGCCGGGTTTGAAAGTCTGGCCGCGGCGGTCGGAGTAGGTCTGCACCACTTTGATAACGGCCAGCAGCGAACCGTGGGGCACGCCGGGCATGGTGAGGTTGGCCTCCGCGGAGGGTTTGGCGGGGGGCAGTTCGGCGCGGAACCAGATTTCGCTCAGCGGCTGGCCGTCCTTGCTGACCTTGACGCCCTGTTTTTCCAGGAGAGCTTTGATGCTGTCGGACAATTCCGCCGGCGGCGCGGAACCCGGTTCCGCCTTGTACTCTTCGCCAAGTAGGACCGTGGCCGCTAACAGGATGCTGAGAAGAAACTTACGCATGAATTGAGGTGCCTTTCGATACAATTCCAGACGGGCGTGCATGCAGACGATACTCGTTATTGATGACGATGACAGCCTCCGCGACACAATCGGGTTAATGTTGGAGCAGGAAGGCTACCGGGTCCATCTGGCAGCGGACGGGAGAGAGGGCTACGAACGGAGCCTGACCCTGCGGCCGGACCTGATCCTGGTGGATTTGCGCCTGCCAGGAATGAGCGGCGTGGAAATTTGCCGGCAACTGCGCGCCGATAAGGTGCAGACACCTATTATTGTACTCAGTGCCATAGGCGACGAGATTGACAAGGTTCTGCTGTTAGAGATTGGAGCGGACGACTACGTTACCAAACCGTTTGGCCGGCGCGAACTGGTGGCTCGCATGCGCGCTGTACTCCGCCGCGCCACGTCCGATTCCCACCGCGTGCTGCATTTCGGCGATACAGAGGTGGATCTGGAACGGCGCATCGTGATCCGGAAGGGCGAAGAGGTGAAGCTGACCCCCGCCGAGTACAACCTGCTGGTCTTTTTCCTGCAGAATACGGACCGGCCTCTTACGCGCGACGTCATCCTGAACTCCGTGTGGGGCTACAACTCCTTTCCGAACACTCGTACCGTGGACGCCCACATTGTAAAGTTGAGACAGAAGTTTGAGGCGGATGCCGCCATTCCCAGGCATTTTTTAACAGTGCACGGCGTCGGCTACCGGTTTCTTCCTTAAATACGAAGGGGCGGCATGGCCCGGACCATTTTGATTGTCGAAGACGATAGGGCGCTGGCGGGCACGCTGGAGATTGGTCTGCTGGCGCTGACAGGCGTGGATACGGTCACCGTATTCGACGGGCGCGCGGCGATGGACTACCTGGAGTCCCACCGTCCTCCGGCGTTGGTATTGACAGACCTGGACTTGCCCCGAGTGGATGGCTACGCCCTGATTGCCTGGGTACGTACGCACCCGGAGTTGCGTTCATTGCCTATCATCGCCATGTCGGCGCGGGACGACGGGACCGGCGCGCGGCAGGCCGGCGCAAATGATTTTTTGATGAAGCCCTTTCCACTGGCCGCGGTGCGAACGCGGGTGCAGGAGTGCATGGATGCGTAAATGGATACTGCTGATGGCCGCCGTCCTTCCCGCGGCTGGACAGGACCTGCAAGCCATTCTGACCAGGCTGGAAAAGCTGGAGTCGGAGAACCGGGAACTCAAGCAGGAAGTACGGCAACTGCGGGATCTCGTGGAAGGCAAACCCAGCGTGCCGGAGCGGCTCGATATCGCGGAAAAGCGCGTGGAAGAACAGGCCTCGACCAAGGTGGAAGCCGCCGGGAAGTTTCCCGTTACGCTCTCCGGCATGGCGTTGTTCCAGACGTTCTACAACACGCGCGGTGCGGGCGGCGTCGATGTACCTACAACGGCCGCCCCCACGCCGGGCCGCGCGGCGGCGGGCGCGTCGGTCCGCCAGTCGGTAATCGGGCTGCGCTACCACGGGCCGGCAACGTTGTGGGGCGGGAAGGTGTCCGGCTCCCTGTTCATGGACTTTTGGGATGGCGTCACGGAGGGCAATTCCCCTCCCTTCCGCGTCCGGACCGCCGATATCACGGTGGACTGGGCCTCGCGGTCGGTCTCCTTCGGGTTGATGCGCCCGTTGATTTCGCCGCATGACCCGAATTCGCTCTCCTACGTGGGTATCTCCCCGCTCACTGGTTCCGGCAACCTTTGGCGATGGCAGCCGCAGGTACGTTTTGAGCAGCGTGCCGGATGGTTCAAAGGCCAGGCGGCGTTGATGCAAACACAGGAAGACTCCACTGGGGCGCCGGCCGCGCTCTTGAACAACCGGCGGCGGCCGGGACTGGAACTGCGCGGCTCGGCGGGCCACGCCTGGAACAGCGGACGGAGCATCGAGGTGGGCGTGGGCGGGCATTGGTCAGAGTCGCGGGTCGGCGGCCAGGCGTTACCCTCTCGCATCTTTTCCATGGATTGGCTGCTTGCGCCGGCGCCGAAGCTCTCGCTAAGCGGCCTCTTCTTCACCGGAGAAAATGTGCACCATCTGGGCGCGCTGCGGCAGAGCTTCCGCGTAGCGGCAAACGGCTTTGTGAATACCGTCCATTCCACGGGAGGCTGGGCCCAGGTCTCTGTGCCCGCCACCAATCGGCTGACTTTCAATTGGTTCGCCGGTATTCACGATGACCGGGACACGGATTTGAACCAGGGTCAGAACGGACGGAATCGCACCGGTGGGGCTAATGTGATGTTCAAATTGGCGCCGGCCGTTGTAATCAGTTTTGAGGGGATGCAGATTCGCAGCAATTACATTGGCTTGGGGATGCGGCGGACAAACCGATATGACCTTTCGATTGCTTACCTGTTTTAGCTTGGGCGCGGCGCTTGCCTGTGGAGCGGCGTTGCAGGGTAAGGCGGAATTGACCGACGCCCGGCGGAAGGCGCCGCCGGAGGGCGTGGTGGTGTGGCTGGAGCCGCTCAACGGGAAAGCGGCGCCTGCGCCGGGTAAGTTCGTCCTGGACCAGAAAAACAAGCGCTTTTTGCCGCACGTTATGGCGATTCCTGTGGGCTCCCAGGTCGACTTTCCCAATCACGATCCCATTTTCCACAACGCCTTCTCCAATTTCGCCGGCCAGCCCTTCGATACTGGTCTCTATGCCCCTGGCACGTCACAAAAGATAACTTTTCGCCGGGAAGGCGTGGTACGTGTATTTTGTAACATCCATGCGCAGATGAGTGCGGTTATCGTGGTAGTGCCAAGCCCTTACTTTTCCACGACCGGCCCCTCAGGCGCCTTCCGGCTGGACAATATTCCGCCCGGAGAGTACACGATGAAGGTGTTCCATGAGCGTGCGCCGGAGAAAACGTTGGAGGCGCTGGAACGCCGGGTCACCATTGCGGGCGACTTGGATGTAGGAACAATCAGGATCTCCGAAACGGGGTATCTGGAAGTGGGACACAAAAACAAACATGGCCGGGACTATCCGCCGCAAACGGTAGATACCGGCTTGCAGTATCCGGGAAAGAAGTAGGCGGGCCATGTCGCTGCGATGGAAGATCTGGCTGTCGATGTTCGGAATGGTTTCCGGACTGTTCGGCGTCGCCGGGTGGCTATTGCAGCGGCACGCGCTGGAAAGCGCCACGTTGAGCCTGGAGGAAGAGGTGCAGGCCGGCTTCCAGGCCTATGAATCCGTGCTCCGCGCGCGGCAGGAGATGATCGGTTCGGCGGCGCTGCTGTTGTCCAGCCTTCCCAATGTGCGCGCGGCCTTCGGAACGGGCGACCCGGCCACCATTCGCGATTCGGCGTCGGAAATCGGCGCTTACCTGAGCCCGACGTTGAAAGAGTCCACGTTCTGGGTGGTGACGGATCCGCGCGGCGCAACCATCGCCGTGCTCTCCGGCGCGCCGAAGCTGGACCGTTGGCCGGTGGATGCCGCGGTTGTACCCACGGCGCCGCGCCAGGTTTCGGGCTATCACGTGCAGGACGGCAAGCTGTTCCGGCTGGTCCTGACGCCCGTGTTCGTGGATAGCGCGCGCGGACCGGCTCTCATCAGCCTGTTGGTAGCCGGCTATCCCGTGAATGACGCCACGGCCGCCGCACTCAAACAGTCCACCGGCGGCAGCGACTTTGTCTTCTCCTCCGCCGCTGGCCGGTTCGCCGCCACCGTGGAAGATATTGCCAGCGACGACGCCCGGATTGAACGGGACCTGGCCGGACTGGACGGAGCTCCGGTTGGCAAACTGACAATCGCTCGCACATTTGGCGCAGCGGGCCAACGTCTGGACCGGCTGCGCCTGGACCTGTTGCTGATGTGGGCGGCGTCTCTCGGCCTCAGCCTGTTGCTGGGCTATCTACTGGCCAACCGTCTGGTGCGGCCGATTTCAGAACTGGACCGCGCCGCCGCGGAGCTTTCCAGGCAGCACTTTTCCCACCGGATACCCGGCTCCGTGGCTGACGCGAAGGATGAATTTGGCCGGCTAGCGGCGGCTTTTAACCAGATGGCGGGTTCGCTGGAAGAGGCGCGTCGAGAGTTGATCCGCCATGAACGGATTGCCACCGTGGGACGGTTGGCCTCCAGCATTGTGCATGACCTGCGAAACCCGCTGGCAGCTATCTATTCCGGGGCGGAGATGATGGTGGATAGCGAACTGCCTCCGGCGCAAAACCGCCGGCTGGCGGTGAACATCTATAAGGCCTCCCGCCGGATTCTAGCCATGTTGCAGGAGTTGCTGGACTCATCGAAGGGAAAGCCGGGGGAACGGGAGGCTTGCCACATTGTGGATCTGGTGCAAGCCGCCGTGCAGGCGCAGGAAGCTTCCGCCGGGCATATTCAGTTCGCCGTGGACGTACCCGGCGAATTGGAGGCCACCGTAGAGCGGACCCGCATGGAACGCGTCTTCCTGAACCTGGTGGCGAACGCCGTGGAGGTGATGCCCAACGGCGGCGTGGTGAAAATCCGGGCCGGCGAGGAAGACGGGCAGATGCACATCACCGTGGCTGACGAAGGACCGGGTATTGCCAAGGAGATGCAGGATCAACTCTTCCAGCCCTTTGCCAGCTTCGGAAAGCGGAATGGCCTGGGCCTCGGCCTGGCATTAAGCCGGGAGACGGTGGTGGACCATGGCGGCGAGATCTGGGCCACGCCGGCGGCGCCGCGCGGCGCGGTATTCCATGTGAAGCTTCCGCTCCACTAAGGTTGCTCCAGTTCTCGCAGTTCCTGTTCCAAGTCAGCGGCCTGTGAATAGCGGCGGTAGATGCCGAAGAGTACCCAAACCGCCAGCAGGCCAAGGAACGGGACGGCCTTGGGAAATTGGAACACGGTGAGCCGGACGTGCCGCGAGGCCGCGACCAGGAAGAGCGCCAAGGAAAGCAGTAGCGGCCCGTGCCAGATCCATGCCGAGCGCAGGTGGGTGCGGCGGGCGCGGATCACATCGCGATAGTGATCCAGGGCGGGGGCGGCCAGCGCCCCGGCAGAGGCGGCGTTGCTCACGCGGCGAAAATGAAGCAACAGGACGATCGCCCACAAAAAGATGGCCATCAAACCTGCCTGAATGGGCAGGTCCACCGCCGCCGGTAAGCGCCACACGATGACGGCGACGAAAAAGAGGGCGGCGCAGAGGCTGATGAGAATTTCGGCTCCCGTGGCGGCGCGCAGGTCGCGTGCGCGGCGGGTGACCAGCCGTTCCAGTGCAATAGCGTTGAGGTCCATGGGCTGCCCCCTCCACAAGGCGCCGGGATCTTGTTGCGTTTCAGGCATTGAGCTCCTCCGTTTGCATGCGCCGGGCCAGGATGCGTTTAATGCGATGCACCTTCATGGCGACATTGGCGGGTGTAAGTCCGGTGATTTCGGCAATGGCCGCGTTGTCCATCTCTTCCAGGTAAGAGAGTAGGATCTGGCGGTCCAGGGGCTTAAGTGTCCAAACCAGTTGGTGCAGCCGCTGCAGGGAGCGGTGTTGGTCGATGTCAGGCTCCCAGCCGGCGGCGGCGGGGGAGCGGTCCAAGTCCTCCAGGCTGATGAGCGGAGAGTTGTTGCGGCGCTCACGGTGCGCATAGGAGATGGACGTGTTGTGCGCCACGCGGAAACTCCAGGTTTTCAGCGAGCAGCGGCCGTCGAAGGCCGCCAGACTTTTCCAGAGTTGCAGATGGATCTCCTGGCGGAGGTCGTGGCGCTTGGCGGGGTCGGCCTCATAGCCGGCGGCCAGACGGTCGAGCGCCGGACCAAAGCCGCGGATAGCTTCTGCGTAGAGCTCGTTGGCATTCGGTGCGCTCACACTCTATATAGACTCCGGGTCTCGCCATTTCTAACAACTTTTCGCGTATTCTGTTGGCACATGCGGAGGCGGACGTTTTTAGGGGGAGCGAGCCTGGCGGCGCTGGCGCAGGCGCCGCTCGGCGTTCCGGTGCACCGTGTCTTCGATAAGCGCTGCCGGGAGGCCACGGCGCCGTTCCGGGAGAAAATTTGGCCGGAGGCGGTGGATACCTTCGCGCGCAGCGGGATCATTCTGCAAGGGGGTGAGGCGGAAGGAGAGGTGGGCCGGGCCCCGAGCGACCGTCCGGTGTTCCATGGGCTGGTGCGCGGCGCGGTGAACTTCGTGATGACGGACGTGATTCCCATGCGCTGGGACAATGGACGTGGATTGGCCGGGGTTGCGACGGTTTACGAGGGCTATGCGCTCTGCCTGCTTTCCCTGCGCCGGGCGCATGGCCACCAGATTCCGTTTCTATCCACGAACACGTGCGTGCATGAGTTGCTGCACGTGTTGTTGCACGATATCTTTGAGCAGCGGCCGAAAGGATTTGCCGGAGAGCGGCGGGAATGGAGAATCGATTGGTACGCCACCCGTCTATGGTTGTTCCGGGACGCGACCGGCGTGATGGAGCCTGCGAGAAGGTATGTCCAAAGCATGGACAAATAAAACTTCGGAGATATGCACGGCGGCCGCTCCAGAAACCAGCTTATGCGGCGAATTTTGCGGCGGTCTAGAAATGGCTATTTCCGGTTTTGAAAGTGCGTGCGCTGATTTTGGACGATTTTCCGCGCAACAAGGCTACCCGTCCCAACTCCTGTGGATAGAACGCGATTGCGTGCGGATCTGGCGGCGGCGATATTACGTCTGGGCAGCCCATACGGAGGCGGGCCGCCAGAGCGCGGCATTCCGTTTTGCGGCCGCGGCCCAACGAAACTCCGGCGTTTGGATCGAGGCCCTGGCTAGAACCGAAACCGTGACAATCTGCCATCTCCGTGTGCCAGAAAATGAGGCCGATGCGGAGGAGAAGTGGATCCCGCCGGCGGGCGTGAAGATGAGCGTTAGAGTTGATCCGGCTCCCGTCACCCTCGTACGAGGGCGGCTAGTGTGGCGTTTTTTGCGTCGTTTCGGCGGCTTTTCCGCGCATTTTGGTGGTGTTTTGTAGCATTTTTTGCAGTTCTGCGCGCACTTTTGCGTGGGCTGGGCTCTTGGCCAGGTTCGTTTTTTCGTTCGGATCGGTCTGGTAGTCGTACAGCTCCGTGCCTTCCTGGCCGTCCTGCCATTCGGTGTAGCGGTACCGTTCGGTCCGGATGGAGTACCCCATGAGCGTATTTCCGGCGCGGCGGCCCACCTGGCTGACGGCGGCATGGTCCCACTTGGCGGTGGGATTGGACAGGAGGGGTTGGAGGGAGCGGCCGTGGAGGTTGGAAGGTACGCCGGTGAGACCGCACAGGCCGGTGAGGGTGGGGTAGAGATCGAGGAGTTCCACCGTCCGGGGGCAGGCTTTGCCCTTGGTCTTGGCGTTGGGCAGGGCGAAGATCAGCGGGACGCGGGAGGCGGCTTCAAAAAGCGTCTGCTTCATCCACTGGCCATGTTCCCCGACGCCGTAGCCGTGATCCGACCAGAAGACGACGATGGTGTTTTGGGTGAGGCCGAGGCGGTCCAGCGTGTCGAGGAGTTTGCCGACATTTGCGTCCACGAAAGAGATGGAGGCGTAATAGGCCTGGAGCGCTTCCTGGATCTGGCGGCGGCTCATGTTCCAGTTGGCGGGTTTGGTGAAGTACGCCCAGGGCGGGGCGATCTCCATTTCGCCTTCGGCGAGCGGGATGGGCTCCAGTTCTTCCGGCGGGTAGAGGTCAAAGTACTTCTTCGGCGCGATGTAGGGGCAATGGGGGCGGTAGAAGCCGGCGGCGAGGAAAAAGGGCTTGTCCTTGTTCTGTTCGAGGAGCTTGATGGTTTCGGCGGCGACGATACCATCGGTATGCTTTTCGTCGGGAGCCGGGCTGGCGTAGAAGGCGATGGCCGAGCCGAGGCCTTTTCGTTCCGGGGTGTGGTTGGTGACCCTGGGCTCTTCTTCGGTTTTGTCGACGCCTTTCGGGTTGACGACGTGGTTCCAGGAAGGCCTGTCGTCCAGACCATCGGTCCCGATCTGGCCGGGGTTGCCGTAGTGGTAGATTTTGCCGACGCGGGCGGTGAAATAGCCGTTTTTCTGGAAGGCCTGGGTCATTGTCACGACGTCAGGAAGTTGTGAGCGGAAGTGTTTTTGGAGGTCGTAGACGCGCGTCGTATCCGGGGCGAGGCCCGTCATGAGCGAGGTGCGCGAGGGGCTGCAGAGAGCGTATTGCGTGTAGGCCCGGTCAAAACGGATGCCGCGCGCGGCAAGGCGATCCAGGTTGGGAGTTTTTACGACAGGGTGGCCGTAGCAGCCGAGAGCGTTGTTCATGTCGTCGGTGGCAATGAAAAGCACGTTGAGGGGGCGCTTCTTCGGCTGCGCGGCGGCAAGGACAGAGGAAAGCAGAAAACTACGGCGGGTGACCATGGGGCTAACTCCAATTGGGGCCTTCGCGGCAGACGTCCGCGTGCGCGTGCAAGAGCTTGGCGCGGAGGGCGGCGAGGCGTTTGGGTTCTTTGGCGGCGAGGTTGCTGGACTCACCGATATCCGATTTCAGGTGGTAGAGCTCGAACTGGGTAAGCAGGTTCGTTTTCGCGGCGGCGAGTTGCGCGGGCCGGAAGCCGGAGACGGGCGGGAGCGGGATTTGGGGGTCCCAGGCTCCGGTGATCTTCCATTCTCCATCGCGCAGGGCGGCACGGGGACGGTCCAAAGCGTTGAAGTAGTGCCAGTGGAGCGGGATGGACCGTTTGACGGGTTTTCCGGCGAAGGCAAGGAGGAGGCTGGCTCCGTCCAGGATTCTGGCGGGAAGGGGGGCTCCGGAGACGGCGCAGACAGTGGGCAGGATATCGACGCCGCAGACGGGTTCGGCGGAGCGGACGCCCGGACGGATGCGGCCGGGCCAGCGGGCGATGGCCGGGACGCGGTAACCCCCTTCATAAAGAGACAGTTTCATTCCGCGGAGAGGCGCGGCGGAGCCGTGGCTGCGCCAACTGCCTTTGTAGCGTTTGAGGGTTTCGGGGCCGTTGTCACTGGTAAAGAAGACGAGAGCGTCGCCGCGTCCGTTGGCCTCGAGCCCTTGCAGGAACCGGCCGAAGTGGAAGTCCAGTTCACTGACGTTGCCGTAGTAGAGGGCTTCGCCTTCTTTTTTTGCGGCGGGATAGCGGTCTACATAGGCTGGGCTGGTGGCGATGGGTTCGTGGGGGGAATGGAAGCAGAGGAAGATGTGAACGGGTTTGCTTTTCGGGACCGAACGTAGCCAGGAGAGAGCTTCGTCGACAATGACGCCGCTGGAATAACCCTGGAGAGGGCCAACAGGTTGGCCGTTGCGAACAAAGTTATTGGGGTTTTCGTGGGTGGGGGCGGCGTTGTTCTGGGTGCTGAACCAGTGATCGTAGCCATGATCGCCGGGTTGGGGCTGATCCGCCGAGTTGAACTTGCCGTTGCAGTGCCATTTGCCGGAGTGGCAGGTGGCGTAGCCCTGCTGGCGGAGGAGGGTGGCGAAGGTTACCTCTTCCCGGCGGAGGTGCATGGGGGAGTTTTCGGGAATCCAGTCATAGACGCCGAGGCGGGTGGGGGTGCGTCCGGTGAGAGTGCCGCAGCGGGAGGGACTGCAGACTGGAGCGGGGGCGTAGGCATCGGTAAACGTCATGCCCTGCCGGGCGAAGGCGTCCAGATTGGGGGTCTTGATGACAGGGTGGCCGAAACAGCCGAGATCGCCG
>DASTML010000019.1:0-18384 GCA_035714175.1 Bryobacteraceae bacterium
AAGGCGCGGCTGGTGGTGGATTTGATCCGCGGCCACAGGGCCGGCGATGCCATCAACATACTGCGTTCCACCAATAAGGGCATCGCCCCGACCGTAGAGAAAGTATTGCGCTCTGCGATTGCCAACGCGGAAAACAAGTCGCAGTCGGTCGACGTCGATCAACTGGTTGTCAGCGAAGCCTACGTCAATGAAGGCCCGCGCATGAAGCGCATCCGGCCGGCCCCGATGGGTCGTGCCTACCGCTACCAGCGCCGGATCAGCCATATCGTTGTGGCTGTGGCGGAAAAATAAGAGGCGCGAGGGAAATTCATGGGTCAAAAAACACATCCGTACGGCTTCCGCCTGGGCGTCACCAAGACGTGGCGGTCCCGTTGGTTCGCGAAGCAGGACTACGCAAAGCTTCTCGAAGAGGACCTCGACCTGAAGGACGAGCTCCGCAAGCGTTTGAAAGCGGCCGGCGTTAGCTCGGTCGAAGTAGATCGTCCCGGCAACAAGCTGCGGATTACGATCCGCACGTCCCGCCCCGGCATCATTATCGGCCGGAAAGGCGCGGAAATCGAGAAATTGAAGTCGGAACTCGCCAAGCGTACGAAGCGCGAAGTATTCATCGACATCCAGGAAGTTTCCAAACCCGATGTCGACGCGCAACTTGTCAGCGAATCGATCGCTCTCCAGCTCGAAAAACGTATCGCGTTCCGCCGTGCCATGCGTAAGGCCGTCGATTCCGCCAAACGTCTTGGATGCAAAGGCATCAAAGTCCGCGTCTCGGGCCGCTTGAATGGCGCAGAAATCGCGCGCAGCGAGTGGTATCTGGACGGTCAGTTGCCGCTCCACACCCTCCGCGCCGACATTGACTACGGTTTCAGCGAGTCCCAGACTACCTACGGCGTCATTGGCGTCAAAGTGTGGATCTTCAAAGGCGAAATCCTTGGCGACTTCCGCAAACTTGCCAACGAGCCCGAACCGCGCCGCGCTCCTCGCGGGGATCGTGGCGACCGCGGCGGCGACCGCCGGGATCGGCGTGGTCCAGGCGGCGGGTATGGCAATCAGGGCAACCAGGGCGGCTATGCTTCGACGCAGCAGAATTCGCCGGCTGGCCCCCCCGTGCAGACCCCTCCTCCGGGTACCGAAGCCGCTGCACCCCGCCCGATCGCACCGCCGATGACGCAGCCTGTCCAGCCTTCGTGGAAGAATGAATCCGGTGAGGCGGCTCCCGCCGTCGAGACCCCGAGCGAGAACCAGGAGTAATACGCCATGTTGATGCCGAAGAAAGTCAAATACCGCAAGCAACAGCGCGGCCGCATGACCGGCCTTGCATGGCGCGGTAGCACCCTGAGCTTTGGGGACTATGGCCTGAAAGCCATGGTTTGCGGCTGGATCACCAATCGTCAAATCGAAGCGGCCCGTATCGCCATGACCCGCCACATCAAGCGCGGCGGTAAGGTCTGGATCCGTGTTTTCCCTGACAAGCCGGTATCGAAAAAACCCGCTGAAACCCGTATGGGTAAGGGAAAAGGCGCACCCGAATTCTGGGTGGCGGTTATTCGTCCGGGCAAAATTTTGTTCGAGATGGAAGGGGTTTCGCCCGAAATTGCCGCTGAGGCAATGCGGCTGGCGGCGCAGAAACTCTCGTTGAAGACAAAAATGATCAGCCGCGAACAGCAAGGGTAGGAGAATTCGTCATGAAAGCTGAAAAACTACGCGGGCTGGAATCGGCCGAGCTCGAAAAACAACTCAAGGAGATGGGCGAAGCCTCTTTCCGCATCCGCTTCCAGATGTCGCTCGGCCAGACCGACGGGTTGAAGAAGTTCAGGGAAAACAAGAAAGATCGGGCGCGGATCCTGACGGTTCTGCGCGAGAGGGCGAAGTAAGTCATGTCGGAAACTACCAATCCGCAAGCGACCGTTAAAAAAGGCCAGGAAAAGATCGGCCAAGTCGTCTCTACAAAAATGCAGAAGACGATCGTTGTCGAAACATCCCGGCGCGTCGCCCACCCCCTCTATCGCCGCATTGTGAAAAAGCGGAAAAAGTTTTATGCCCACGATGAACAGGGCTTGGCGAAGGTTGGCGATCTGGTACGGATCGTGGAACACCGGCCGCTGTCGAAATTAAAGCGTTGGGCGCTGGCGGAAGTGATTCGGGCGGCCGTGCAGGTAGGCGAATCGCATTAAGCGGAACGCAACGCACACTGGCAATTTCCGCGGGCAAATAAGGAGACAGTCATGATTGGGATGCGAACAATCCTCGAGGTAGCCGATAACAGCGGCGCACGCAAGCTGCAGTGCATCTTGCCGCGCGGCGGCGACCTCGGATTGAAAGCCGGCCTCGGCGACGTCATCACCGCAGCGGTGAAAGAAGCGTCGCCGGACGGCACTGTGAAAAAAGGTAAAGTGGTGCGGTGCGTTATCGTGCGTATGCGGAAAGAGACCCGTCGGAAAGACGGCACCTACATTCGCTTCGATACGAACGCTGCCGTATTAATCAATGATCTGGGCGAACCGATCGGAACTCGTGTCTTCGGACCAGTGGCGCGTGAATTGCGTGACAAGCGCTTCATGAAGATCGTTTCGCTGGCGCCGGAAGTTCTGTAAAGGGTTTGGGAAGAGCAACAAGGCTCGGGAAAAGAGATTTCGATGGCAACGATTAAGATTCGAAAGGGCGATACCGTAAAAGTGATCGCCGGCCGCGACAAGGGCAAAACCGGCCGCGTGCTCGAAGTGCATAAAGAAAATGAGCGCGTCCTCGTTGAGGGCGTCATGCTGGTGAAACGTCACACAAAGGCCAACCCGGCGAAGCAGGTTAAGGGCGGCATCGCCGAAAAAGAGGCGACAATTCACGTCTCCAATGTGATGGCCGTCACGGGCGACGGGAAGCCGTCGCGCATCGGATACAAAATCGAAGGCAACGGCGCTTCGGCCAAAAAAGTGCGGATTGCCCGCAAAAATGGCGAAGTGCTGACGACCAAGAGCTAGAAATAACGGAAAGCAACCATGGCCAGGCTCAGAGAACATTACACGAAAAACGTCCTGCCGGCTCTCATGAAAGAGTTCGGGTACAACAATATCATGGCCGTTCCGAAGATTGAAAAAATCTCGTTGAACATCGGCCTCGGCGAAGCGACAGGCAACCCGAAGTTGATGGATGGTGCGGTTAACGAATTGGGCCAGATTGCCGGGCAGCGGCCCGTAATTTGTAAAGCGAAGAAGTCGATTGCCGCTTTCAAGCTACGCGAGAACATGCCGATCGGCTGCATGGTCACGCTCCGCGGCGACCGGATGTACGAATTTCTGGATCGTCTGATCAACGTCAGTCTTCCTCGCGTCCGCGACTTCCGCGGTATCTCGTCGAAGGCTTTTGATGGCCGCGGCAACTATACGCTCGGATTGAAAGATCAACTGATCTTTCCCGAAATCGACTACAACAAGGTGGAAAAGACCAAGGGTCTCAACATCTGCGTGACCACGACGGCTAACACCGACGCCGAAGGCTTGGCGCTGCTAAAGCTCATGGGCCTGCCGTTCGCAACGAAGTAACGAGAAGAGAGGATTTCAAGCGCACATGGCCACAACCGCCAAAATCGCCAAGGACTTGAAGCTGAAGGCCGGCAAAGAAAAGGGCGCCGAAAAAGCGGGCGTCCGTCACCGGAACCGCTGCTTTCGCTGCGGTCGCCCCCGGGCCTACATCCGCAAGTTCGGCCTTTGCCGCATTTGTTTCCGCAAACTGGCGCTCGCCGGGGAAATCCCGGGCGTAATCAAGGCCAGCTGGTAGTCGCGAGTTCGGAAATTTTAGGGAATTACGAAGGAAGGGGAATCGAGAATGGTTAGCGATCCCATCGCAGATATGCTCACGCGGATCCGGAACGCGATGCAGGCGCGGCACGCCAAGGTGGATGTGCCCGGCTCGAAGCTCAAGCTCGAGATTGCGCGGATCCTCAAAGAAGAGGGTTACGTTCTAAACTATAAGCAGGGAGATGAAGGCTCGAAGAAAGTCATCAAAATCTACCTGAAGTACAACCCGAACAACACGCCGGTTATCTCTCATCTGGAACGGGAATCTAAGCCGGGCCGCCGCGTGTATGTCGCAAGCAAAGAAATTCCGCGTGTGCTCGGCGGGATGGGGATCAACATCCTCACCACACCGCGCGGCGTTATGACGGGCCGCACGGCTCGTAAGGAAGGCGTAGGCGGCGAGCTCCTCTGCTCCGTGTGGTAGCACCGGGTAGAAGGTAGCCGTCGTACACGGCGAAGCCGGGTCCACCCAGGATCCGCGTAGCAAGAACCGTAAGGAAGAATCGATGTCGAGAATTGGAAAAAAACCGATCCCGCTCCCCTCGGGCGTGAAGATCAAGATGGACTCCGGTGCCGGTGCCCTGCAAATCGAAGGCCCTAAAGGCAAACTGACCGTCCCGGTGCCCACGGGTATTGTGATCGAACAGAACGGCGCCGTACTGGATGTGAAGCGTGAGAACGACTCATTCCGAGCTGTTCACGGCCTGACTCGCGCCCTGACCGCCAACGCGGTCCAAGGCGTTAGCGCTGGATTCACACGGGAACTGGACATCGTTGGCGTCGGTTTCCGCGCCGAAATGAAGGGCAAGGAGACCGTCCACTTTACTCTCGGTTACTCGCATAACATTGAATTCGTCCTGCCTTCGGGCGTGGAAGCGAAAGTGGATAAAAACACGCACGTCGTCCTGACCGGCTATGACAAGCAGGTCTTGGGTCAAGTGGCGGCGAATATGCGTGCCCTACGGAAACCGGATCCGTACAAAAACAAAGGTGTGCGCTATACCGGCGAAGTGCTCCGCAAAAAGGCCGGTAAGTCCGGTGCTGGCGGCAAGGGTAAGTAATCCGGAAAGGAATAAGGATCGACACGCATGGTCAGTAAAGTCAATCGCGACGAAGTCCGGCGCCGGATTCACATTCGGATTCGCAAAAAGCTTGCCGGTACCGCGGAACGGCCCCGTTTGGCTGTTTTTCGCTCCATCAAACATATCTACGCACAAGTCATCGATGATCGTTCGGGCGTGACGCTCGCCGCAGCCTCCTCGGCTGAAAAAGGCTCAGCTAACGGCGGGAACGTAGCCGGAGCCACGGCAATCGGCAAGCTGGTTGCGGAACGTGCCAAGGAAAAAGGAATCAGCACGGTCGTTTTTGACCGTGGAGGCTTCCTCTACCACGGCCGTATTAAGGCGCTGGCAGACGCCGCGCGTGAAGCAGGACTGCAGTTCTAGGGAGATTTCGCATACATGCCAGCTACTGTAACCAAGCGCGTGGAACCGACTTCAGGGCTCAAGGAGCAGGTCGTCTCCATCAACCGCGTCACCAAAGTGGTGAAGGGCGGTAAGAACCTGAGCTTCTCGGCTCTGGTCGTCATCGGAGACCCCGGCGCCAAAATCGTGGGCTTCGGAACGGGGAAAGCGAAAGAAGTCCCTGCGGCTATCAAAAAAGGGATCGAAGCGGCGAAGAAAAATCTCCGCAAGATCCATGTATTGGAAACGACAATCCCTCACCCGGTGCTCGGTCGCTTCGGCGCTGGCCAAGTGTTGCTGAAACCGGCCCCGCAAGGCACGGGCGTTATCGCCGGCGGACCCGTACGTGCGGTCATCGAAGCCGTTGGTATCCCCAATGTGCTGACGAAGTCGCTCGGTACGCATAATCCGCACAATGTGGTGAAGGCTACCATTGCGGCGCTGGAACAGCTCCGGGACAAAAACGAAGTGGCCGAAATGCGCGGCATCTTGCCGGAGCGCATGTAGCATTTGGCAGACGAGGCAAAACATGGCCGACAAAACGATTAAAATTCAGTTGTACCGCAGCACCATCTGCACGCCGGAATCGCACAAAAAGATCGTCCGCTCTCTGGGCCTGAAAAAACTCAATCGGGTCGTGGAACGTCCGGATACCCCGGGCTTTCGCGGGATGGTACTCAAGGTTCCGCACCTGTTGCGGATCGTAGAATAGGGCACGGAGCCGGGGAACAGGTAGGAACGCGATGAATCTCAGCAACATTAAACCGCCCGCCGGGCAAAAGAAAAACAAGCGTCGCCTCGGCCAGGGTATGGGTACCGGCCGCGGAAAGTTCGCGGGCCGCGGTGCCAAAGGCGCCAAGTCGATTAGTGGTTACTCCCGTATGCGCGGCTTCGAAGGCGGTCAGATGCCCCTTCACCGCCGTTTGCCGAAGCGTGGTTTCTCGAACGCAATGTTCAAGAAAACCTACGCGATCGTGAACGTGGCCGCTCTCAATGACCTGGAAGGCGCCAACTTCGATGTGGCCAGCCTCATGGCCGCCGGAGTCATCAAAAAGTTGGAAGATGGACTCAAGATCCTCGGCAACGGCGAAATTACCCGCGCAATTACTGTGACTGCGCACATCTTCTCGGCTGCGGCCAAAGAGAAGATTGAAAAGGCCGGCGGCACCGTCAACGTAATCGCCGCCCCTACCCGTAAGCCGAAGGAACAATAAGACTTGCACACAGTGCACTTCAGCGGAAAAGGATTGGCATGAAGTTCCTGGAAGCAGTGGCGAACGCATTCCGGATTCCGGACCTGCGGAATCGGATTCTCTTCACACTGGCAATGTTGGCGATCTATCGGCTGGGAGGTCACATCCCCACGCCCGGTATCGACGCCGAGCGCCTGGAAGAGTTCTTCCGGCAGAACCAAGGTACCCTCCTGGGCTTTTTCGACCTGTTTAGCGGTGGTATGTTCCGCCGCTTGACGATCTTCGCATTGGGCATCATGCCCTACATCACGAGCTCGATCATTCTGCAGCTCATGACGATCGTCGTACCCACACTCGAAAAGTTGCAGAAAGAGGGGGAGCTTGGTCGCCGCAAGATTACGCAGTACACACGGTATCTGACGGTTTTGTTGGCGCTGGTGCAGTCATTCACGATTGCTACGGCCCTGCAGTCGCAGGGTAATTTCGTTGTGAATCCTGGAATCGGTTTTGTGCTGATGACGATGATTTCGCTTACCACGGGCACTGCGTTCATCATGTGGCTAGGCGAGCAAATCACGGAACGGGGCATCGGCAATGGTATGTCGCTGATCATCTTCACCGGCATCGTGGTCGGGTTGCCCTCAGCGATTTATAGCATTTACCAGAAAGCATTCATTACCCGCGAATGGCCGATCTTGCAGGTCCTGATTATCGGCATCGTAATGGTGGCCGTGATCGCGCTGATCGTACTCGTTGAAAGGGGCGAACGCCGGATTCCGGTTCAATACGCCAAACGAGTCGTGGGGCGGCGAATGATGGGCGGCCAGTCCACGCATTTGCCGATGAAAGTAAACGCCGGCGGCGTGATCCCCGTGATCTTTGCCAGCTCGCTGTTGACCTTCCCTCAAACGCTCACGCAGATCGCTTTCGTTCGCGACAATGCTTATCTTTCTGCCATGCTCCGGTCGATCCAACATGCTGAGCCGCTTTACATCATTCTGTTTGTTGCACTGATCATCTTCTTCTGCTTCTTCTACGTTTCGATCATCTTCAATCCGAACGAAGCGGCCGATAACATGCGGAAGTACGGCGGGTTCATTCCTGGCATCCGTCCCGGCAAGAACACCTCCGACTACATGAATAAGGTGTTGACCAAAATCACGGTTGTAGGCGGCCTGTACCTTGCAGTTCTGAGCTTGTTGCCGGAAATGATGATAAGCGGCGTGAAACTGCAGCATCTGCCCTTGATGGGCAATTGGATTGATGCCCATTTCCCGCGCTTCATCCTGGACGGCTTGGGCGTCAACTTCTACTTCGGCGGCACCAGCCTGCTGATCGTGGTCGGTGTGGCGATGGATACGGTGAATCAGATTGAGGCGCAGTTGATTATGCGCCATTACGAAGGGTTCACTCCGCGCGCGGGCCGGATTCGCGGCCGCCGCAGCACGTCCTAAATCGACACGGGTGCTTGTTCTTTGACAATTGACAAAGCCGATATCGCCAGCAATTCTGCTCCTCAACGGCCCCTGGCGGTGATGTTGTTCGGCGCTCCGGGCTCCGGCAAAGGAACGACAGGAAAGATGCTTACCAAGCTAACCGGCTGGCCGCATCTCGCCACTGGTGATTTGCTCCGGGAGCAGATAGCTCGCGAAACGCCTCTTGGCTTGGAAATGAAAAGCATCCTGGCCGCTGGGCAACTGGCGCCGGA
Organism: Bryobacteraceae bacterium; assembly: GCA_035714175.1. Lineage (GTDB taxonomy): Bacteria > Acidobacteriota > Terriglobia > Bryobacterales > Bryobacteraceae. Next base: position 8,153 of record DASTML010000019.1, read on the forward strand.
TGACTTGGTGAGCCGGATGGTATGGGATCGACTCGGCTGGCCTGACTGCGAAAATGGTTTTCTCCTGGATGGATTTCCCCGGACGATTCCGCAAGCAGAAGGTCTGGCGGCGTGGTTTGAAGCCCGGAAATTCCGGCCTGTTTTAGTCCACCTCTGGGTGGAGTACAATGAAATATTGCGGCGGCTCACCGGTCGTCGTACTTGTCCGGCCTGCGGTGCGATCTACCATGTAGATTCTAATCCATCGAAAAGTGTTGGCATATGCGACAACGATGGAACGGCACTCACCATCCGGGCTGACGACAAAGAAGATGTAGTTTTGCAGCGATTGCAGACGTACCAGTCGCAGACCTGGCCGGTAGCTGAAACACTCCGGAACCACGGGATCCTGGTCGAAGCCATCGAATGCGGGGAGATGGATCCGGAAAGCGTAGCGGACCGGATTCGTTGGCGGTTGGATCGCATCAGCGGATCGATCGTAAAGAAGACAAAGAGCGTAACAGAATGATTATCCGGAAGAGCCCGGCAGAACTGGAGAAGATGCGGCGTAGCGGGCTACTCGTGTATCAAGTTTTGCATTCTGTGAAAGAATTGGTGGCGGAAGGCATTACAACGATGGACCTGGAGAACGCCGCGGCGAAGATGATCGCCGATGCGGGAGCCCGTCCGGCGTTCAAAGGCTACTATTCGGCCGCTGCGGGCAATCGCTATCCGTATGTATTGTGTACATCAGTGAACGATCAGATCGTACATGGCATGCCGTCGTCGAAAACTGCACTCAAGAACGGCGATGTCATTTCCATTGATACTGGCGTTCAACTGGATGGCTATTTTGGCGACTCCGCAATCACGGTTCCCGTGGGTGAAATTTCGAACTCGCTTCAGAAGCTTTTGGATGTGACAAAAGACTCTCTGGAGATGGCGATCGACAAGGTTCGGGAAGGGAATCGGCTCTTTGATATCTGCTCAACGGTCCAGAAGTACGTAGAGACGAACGGGTTCTCCATTGTTCGGGAGTTTGTCGGACATGGCATCGGTACCTCGTTGCACGAAGAGCCGCAGGTGCCCAACTATGTCGACCGGAACAATGAAAATCCTCGACTCAAAGAGGGAATGGTTCTGGCGATCGAGCCGATGGTCAATCTTGGGAAACCAGCGTCGAAAGTCCTTTCGGATCGCTGGACCGCAGTCAGTCAGGACGGGTCCGCTTCGGCTCACTTCGAACATTGTGTAGCCGTCACCAAAGAGGGTCCGTGGGTATTGACACGGCCATGAAGCAGGATGGATGGCATGGTGGATCCGGTCGAAGCTACGGTGGTCGAATTGTTGCCGCAGGCATTGATCCGGTTGGAATTAACTCGAAGCAAGCAGCGGATTCTAGCGCATGCCGCCGGCGTGAAAGAAGTCAATTTTGTACGGTTGCGGCCGGGCGATCCGGTGATGGTGGCCGTCTCGGAGCAGGATCCCACCAGGGGACGAATCGTTAGCGTGCTGCCGGGGCGATAAAGATAGCATCAATTTTGTAAAGTTCAGGAACGCAAAGAGGAAGTCATGAAAGTACGGGCATCGGTCAAGAAAATTTGCGACAAGTGCAAGATCATTCACCGCACGGGTGTCGTTCGGGTGATTTGCGTCAACCCCAAGCATAAGCAGCGCCAGGGCTAACCGCGCGCAAGAGAACCAAGAAAGAATTAGGACGAGGACTAGCACATGGCACGTATTTCCGGTGTTGATCTGCCCGCCCGCAAGCGCGCGGAAATCGGATTAACCTACATCTACGGCATCGGCCGCACCCGCGCGAAGTCGATTCTCTACCGCACCGGCGTCGATGCGGATAAGAAGATTGCCGACCTGACGGAAGAAGAAGTGAACAAGATCCGTACGTTGATTGAAACCGAAGGATCTGTGGAAGGCGATCTCCGTAAGGAGATTTCGCTGAACATCAAGCGATTGATGGAAATGGGCTCTTATCGTGGTCTGCGGCACCGCCGCGGTCTGCCCGCCCGTGGCCAGCGCACCCATACAAATGCCCGCACCCGTAAAGGGCCACGCAAGGGCACGGTGACTAACAAGAAAAAGGCTGGCGCGAAGTAAGCGCGCGGCTGAGACCAAGAATCGGGAAGAGATCGCAATATGGCCAAAGCACCTGCCAAGTCCGCGAAGAAGAAAAACTTCAAGAAAAAAGAAAAGAAGCACGTGCCGATTGGCGTCTGCCACATCCAGGCGACGTTCAACAACACAATCATCACGTTCAGCGACCCGATGGGCAATACGCTGGCTTGGTCCAGCTCCGGCTCGCTCGGTTTCCGCGGCTCCCGCAAGGGAACGCCGTTTGCCGCCCAGCAGGCTTCGCTTACCGCTGCCAACAAAGCTAAGGATTCCGGCCTCCGTACCGTGGAAGTCCGGGTATCTGGTCCCGGCGCCGGCCGCGAGTCGGCGATCCGCGCCTTGTCCGGAGCTGGCATTGAAGTCAAAAATATCAAGGACGTGACGCCGATTCCTCACAACGGCTGTCGTCCTCCCAAAAAGCGCCGCGTCTGACGCGGGCAGGAGGCGCTTTTGCGGTCTCTTGTTTTCCCTTTACGCTTGTTGGTGAACGTGTAATAGTAAAGGCTGCGGCGAAAAGTTGCATCTTTCTAACTATTTTTCAGTTTGGCGCGCAGACCCCCACCCGCCCTGCGCGCCAAAACGGCCCGACGGAGACCCGCCCAACCGCCCTCCGTCGGGCCACCCCAGCCCCTTGTTTCGCCGCGCTCCCAGATTCCGCCGCTTTGCGCTCGTGCTCTTGGATGTGGCATACTGTTAATCGTCGGAATTTGCGCATCGTCGCGAACAGGGTCATTGTGCCCTGGAAATGTAAGCAGGATGAAGGCCGTACCACTCGTGCCGTAAACTGCACCTTCAGATCCTTGAAAGGTTAATTCGAATCGAATGGCTCGTTATATTGGACCGGTTTGCCGTCAGTGTCGGCGCGAAGGCATGAAGCTCTTCCTCAAAGGAGAGCGTTGCTATGGCCCGAAGTGCGCGGTGAGTGAAGAAAAGAAGCGGAATTTCCCTCCCGGACAGCATGGGCAGGCCCGTAAGCCGAAAATTGTAGGCTATGGACTGCAGCTTCGTGAGAAACAGAAGACCAAGCGGTACTTCGGTGTGGGAGAAACCCAGTTCCGGAATCTGTTTGAGAAAGCCGCTACCACCAAGGGCATTACCGGTGACGTGATGTTGCAGTTGCTGGAACGCCGTCTTGATAATGCGGTCTATCGCATCGGTTTCGCTACCAGTCGCGCTTTTGCCCGGCAGTTGGTACGTCACGGCCACATCCGGGTGAATGGCAAGAAGGTCAACATTCCTTCGTTTACCGTCAAGCCGGGCGACGAGGTGACTGTTCGGGATAAGAGCAAGGAAAATACGTCGATCTTGGCGGCTCGTGAAGCGACGGCGCACCTGCCTTCGCCGAGCTGGTTGGAAGTGGATCGTGAGAACCTCAAGGCGCGCATTCTGTCGCTGCCGAAGCGCGAGGAACTCGTCCAGATCAACTTGAACGAACAGCTGATCGTCGAATTGTACTCGAAGTAAGCGGTATCCGGAGGCGCGGCGCTGTCCTTGGTGTCCCGCCTCTGGGTTCCCGCCGGAACACCTCACCTATCATCGTCAGAGAACTACGTTAGAGCCCCCAAAGGAGAGCTATGTTCAAGGGTTTTCAGAAACCGAAGCGGTTGGTCGCTAATACCGAGACGCTGAACGAACGTTATGGCAGTTTCGCGGCCCAGCCCTTTGAACGCGGTTTCGGTACGACCATCGGCAATAGCCTGCGTCGTGTCTTGCTGAGTTCGATCGAAGGGGCGGCCATCACGGCTGTTCGCATTGAAGGCATCGCCCACGAGTTCAGTCCTATTCCTGGTGTCACCGAAGACGCTACCGACATCATCCTGAACCTGAAACAGGTTCCGTTTAAGATGTCCACGGATGCGGTTCACACTGTCCGCTTGATCGTCGACCAGCCGGGAGAAGTCCTTTCCGGCCAGATCGAAACCAGTTCGGACATCGAGGTGCTGGATCGCAATGTCCACATCGCGACGGTCGGCGAAGGCGGAAAGCTCAATATTGAGATGCGTCTGAAGCAGGGACGCGGCTATGTGTCGGCGGATCGCAATTTCGATGAAGATCTTCCGATTGGCTACATCGCTATCGATTCGGTGCACTCGCCTGTCCGTAAAGTGAATTATTCGGTCGAAAATGCCCGGTTGGGCCAGATGACCGACTACGATAAGTTGACGATCGAAGTCTGGACCAACGGCGCTATCTCTCCGCAGGATTCCATTGGCCAGGCCGCCAAGCTCGTCAAAGACCACATGAGCATCTTCATTAACTTCGAGGAAACCCCCGAAGTGACCGAAGAGCCGGCCGAGCGCGTCATGAACCAGATGAACGAGGTTCTGAACCGCTCCGTGGACGAGATGGAACTCTCGGTTCGCAGCTACAACTGCCTAAAGAACGCCAACATCGGTACCATTGGCGACCTTGTGCAGAAGACCGAAGCCGAAATGCTTCGTACCAAGAACTTCGGCCGGAAGTCGTTGAACGAAATCAAGGAAATCTTGTCGGGAATGGGCCTTGGCTTTGGGATGAAGATCGATTCCCAGGGCCGCCTGATTCCGGGCCCCGCCAGCAGCACGACCAGCCTCGCGGTTGGTGATGACGAATAGGCAGAGAGAGCAGAGAAACGGAAGTACGCCACAATGAGGCACAATAAGGCAGGCTTTAAATTAAAGCGCGACGTCAGCGCGCGCCGCGCACTGCTGCGTAACCTAGTTACCAGCGTCATTCTCGAAGAGCGCGTGGTCACCACGGTTCCCAAGGCGAAAGCGGCCAAGCCGATCGTCGACCAGATCATCACTCTGGCCAAGCGGGAGAATAAGGAGGAGCAGTTGCACGCCCGTCGGCAGGCAGCTTCCTATCTCCTGACTCCGGCTAGCGTCCAAAAGTTGTTCGATCAGATCGGGCCGCGCTTTGCAGCGCGCAATGGCGGCTACACCCGCGTCGTACGCGTCGGTTTCCGCAAGGGCGATGGGGCCGAAACAGCGGTTCTCGAACTCGTCGGTTCTGAACTCGTTCGCCGCGCGGCGGATCGCGCCAAGCGCCGGGAAGAAAAACTCCGGGCCATGCAGGAAGGCCGCGAAGGCGGCGATCCGGTAGAGTCCGAATAAGATATTACCCACCCGCAACACAAGAGGGCGCGCATCCGAGGTTACGGCCATTTCCAGTGGCCGGTATAGTAGGGAACGCGCCCTTTTTTGATTGAGCCGAAATGGAAGAGACACTCGTTCCCCAGGTACAACCCGACCCTCCGCGGGTATCCGTGATCATCGTGACCCGCAACCAGGCCCGGGCGCTCCGGCGTTGCCTGGAAGCCCTGCATCAGGCGACTATTTTGGATCAGATTGAAATCATCGTGGTTGATAATGCTTCCACCGATGGAAGTAATGTGATTCAAGATGACTTCGAGAAGGTAACGTACCTAAAGCTTCCTAAGAATTTCGGTTGGACTAAGGCGGCCAATATCGCGCTCCGGTCCTCTTTGGCGGAATCGATTCTGTTTTTAGACCCGCGCGTTGCCTTAGCCCCTGAGGCTATTGCTGTGCTCGCGGGCGAAGTTTCCGAGGAGAGTATGACGGCTGCCGCCAGCGCCGTTCTGACGACTCCCGATGGCGCGCCAGCGCGCGTCATGCGAAAGCTGCCGACAGCGGAATACTTAAGACCCAGCTTTTCAGCGCTTTCCGAGATTCCTTCGGAGCCGGTGGCGGTTGATTTTCCCGGCGCATTTGCTCTGCTGATCCGGAAGGCGTTCTTGAAGGGAATGAATTTTCTCGATGAGAGATACGGCGAACAGTGGGCCGACGCGGAGATTTCGGTCCAGGTGAAGCGCGCCGGACGGAAGATCCTTCTGCTGCCTGCCGCGCAAGGCACGTTTTATGAAGAGGATAGCGCTCCGGCCCTGCCCGCGTCCCTGCTGGAGGCGGACTTTGAGCAAGGCGCGGCTACCTATCTTTCCAAGCACTTCGGAGGCGGTATGGGCCGCCGGGTGTCGGCGGCCCTGGGTGCTCTCGGGACGTTCAAAATTGGCCTGTTCTCGAACCTTGTTTCGGGCCAAAAAGTGGACGGATCTCAGGAATAGCTACGGTTCCGGGTATTCCCACGGTTTCCGGTAGGCGCGTCTAAGTAATTGATTCGCCGAGGGATCGTTCGTGATTTGCTTGCCATCCCACTCCACGGCGCGGCCCAGGCGCATACTGACCATGCCGAGCAGGCTGGCGGCGGTGGCGCGGTGGCCGATCTCAATATCGCGAACGGGACGGCGGCGGCGTTTGATGGATTCGAGAAAATCCGCCCATAACTCCTTTATATTCTGTCCGTCCGGGGCATTGAGCTGGGGTTCGACGTGGATGGTCTTTTCATTTTTGTTCGCCGGAAACCACGTCCAACCATCGCGCCAACCTTGGTGAAAAGTGCCGTTTGTACCGTAAAAATAGGCGCCAATTGGCGTACTTTCGGCGCTATTTCCCGCATAATGGCGCTGTTCCCACGTACATTTGAAGCCCTCAAAATCGAGAACGACGATCTGCGTGTCGGGTGCGTCCGTGGAATCCTGGCGGATGAATCGCCCGCCGGTGGAGTACACCTTTTTCGGGTGCAGCTCATCCGTCCACCAGAATAGTTGATCGAACCAGTGGACGCCCCAGTCCCCGAGGGTCCCATTGGCGTAATCGAGGAACTGGCGGAAGCCACGCGGGTGGATTGCCTTATTAAAGTTTCTTTTTGGCGCGGGCCCCAGCCAAAGATCCCAGTCCATGCCGGGAGGCGGTTCGCTGTCCGGCGTCTTTTCGCCAGGTCCGCCGGCGGCATGGGCAAAGAGACGGACCATGCCAATCTTGCCAACCTTACCGGATTTCAAGAACTCCATACCGGAAATACAGTGCGGCGAGACGCGGCGGTGAAGTCCCACCACCACCTCGCGATCCGCTTCCCGGGCCGCGCGTACCATCGCTTTGCCTTCGTCAATCGTGTGGCTGATCGGCTTTTCGACGTAGACGTGAGCTCCCGCTTTTACGGCGTCAATTGTCGGCAGCGCGTGCCAATGATCGGGGGTGGCAACGATTGCAATGTCGGGACGCTCCTTTTGCAAAAGCTCGCGATAGTCCCGATACTCGCGCGGCTTGTCGGAGGTCAGCTTGCGTATCTCTTCCTGTGCTTTGGCGATTTGTGCCGGATCGGGATCCGCCAAGCCGACGGTGGTGCATTCTCCGGAGGCGATGGCTTCCCGGAGAATGTTCATACCCCACCAGCCGGAGCCAATCAGGGCGGTCTTGTATTTTCGCCCGGGCGGTTGCGCCAGCAAGGGCACCGCGCTCAGAGGAAGAAATGTGCGACGTCGCATACCGGGTATTTTATGCCGACGCGGCCATTCCAGGTGGCGTCCTGAACTGGAGGCATCCGGGATGGCGGCAAAGGGGGGCCGTTTCCTGCTATCGCGATGGCGGAAGCGCCCAGCCGATGGCGATGACCGCGCGGACTGTCCAGGCCGCGGTGCGGATCCAATTCGTGCGCACGAGGCGTGTATGGGCGTCTGTTGAGAAGCCCTTCCCTAGCCTCCTATGGGCCGGAACCTGCAAAAAGAAGGTCGAAGCCCAGATCAATGCCAACAGGAAAAGGGCGCACCCTGTCCCAGGGGGCGGGGACTGCCTAGCTGCCAACGACACTGCCAGAAGGACTTCCAGCAGCATGGCGGGAGCCACCATCCATGTGATCCGTTGTTCGTGCCGGGCCTGGTAAACCGGGTATACCTCGTGTCCTACGCTACTCAGCAACGGATAGTGCACAAGTTGGATCGTCCAGATGAGTCCCGCCAGAAAACAAGCCACCGCGGCGTGGGTAAGAATCAATGTGCTGCTTCCCATCAACTTTGGGATGATGTAGCTAATGCAACGGCGTAATTTTCTTCTCTCGGCAGCCTCCGCCGCCGCTGTACTGGGCGCTAACGAAAGAGTCCGCGGTGCGGTGATCGGTTCGGGCGGGCGCGGCCGGTTGCTGACTGGTGAATTCAAGGAGATCGGCGTCGAGATGGCGGCGGTTTGTGATGTTTACAAGCCGAACCTGGAAGCCGGTTTGAAAGCTGCGTCGAGCGGCGCGAAAGCCTATTCCGACTATCGGAAGCTATTGGAAGACAAGTCACTGGACGTCGTGATTGTTTCCACGCCGGACCACTGGCATGCGCAAATGGTGATTGACGCTGTGCATGCCGGCAAGGACGTCTACGTCGAAAAGCCGATGGCGCATACGCCGGAAGAGGGATTGCGGATCATTGAAGCGGTCCGCAAAACGAAACGCGTGGTGCAGGTGGGAACGCAGCGCCGCAGTTTTCCGCTTTTTCACGAGGCGAAGCGGTTGATGACGGATGGGGATCTGGGCGACGTCCGCCTCGTAAATGGCTGGTGGTACAACCATCAGACTTCCGTCCGGCAGGGCAAATTTGAAGGCGATATTGATTGGAAAGCCTGGCTGGGTAGCGCCCCGAAGCGTGAGGCGGACCCGGCGCGATTCTTCAACTGGTATTACTATTGGGACTATTCGGGCGGCCTGATGATTGGGCAGGCGGCGCATATCGTCGATTCGATTCAGTGGTTCATGAATTCGGGCATTCCGTCGGCGGTTGTGGTGGGCGGCGGCCGGCCGAACCTCGCCGGCGTTGAAGTACCGGAAACCACGACAATGTGTTTGGAATTTCCGGAGAACTATCTGGCCACCTTCACGGTGGGTTACAAGGCGATGCGGTACTCGGGCACGCTGGACCAACTGGTGCAATACAACGGCTCCAAGGCGCGGTTTGACGTGGGCCGTGAGAGTTACGCGCTGTACCGGGAAGATCCGAAGGCCGTGGAGCTGAAGCCTGCTTTACACAAGGTGGAGCCCGGCACGTTCAGTTCGGCCACGCGGTCCCACATACGGAATCTGCTGGAGTGCGTGAAATCGCGGAAAGACCCGAATGCTCCGGTGGAGGCGGGTCATGCAACGAGCGTGGCCATGTGCATGGCGATGGAGGCTCTGCGGCGCGGCGTCCGGACGAAGTGGAACGCGCAGCAAAAGAGAATCGATGGTTGATATTCACTCCCATATTCTCTGGGGGATGGACGACGGCGCAGAGACTCGGGAGATGAGTATTGCCATGCTGGAAATGGCGGCCGCGAACGGAACGACGGATATTGTCGCCACACCGCACGCGGATACAAGTTATGCTTTCCAACCAACTCTGATTGCCGAACGGCGCGCCGACCTGCAGGCGGAACTGGGAGACCGGATACGCATCCACACGGGCTGCGATTTTCATCTGAAATTCGACAACATCCAGGAATCGTTGACCGATCCGCGCAAGTATTCGATCAACGGGTTGGGCTGGGTGCTGGTGGAGTTCAGCGACATGATGATCTTTCCGAACACGGAAGAGATTTTTGCCCGGATGCAGAACGCGGGGATGGGTATTATCGTTACGCACCCGGAGCGCAATTGGTTGTTGCGGAGGGATATCGAACGCCTCCGGAGGTGGGTGGAGGGGGGCGCGTATCTACAGGTGACTGGCGGCTCCCTGTTTGGGACGTTTGGCACGGACGCCCGCAGGTTCTCCGAGGCGTTGATGGCCGGAGGCCTGGTTCATTTTCTGGCGAGCGACGCGCACGACCTGGACCTGCGCGCGACGCGGTTGGACAAAGTGCGCGACCACGTGGCCGATCGTTATGGAGAAGGCTATGCCGAGGCGCTGCTGACCACGCATCCACTAGCGGTGATTGAAGGCCGCGCGCTGCCTCCCGGGGTATTGGCGCCTCCGAGCCGCAGCAAGCGGTGGTTCCAGTTCTGGCGCTGACGCGGCGGGCCAGTTGCCTCGTATATAGTGGCAACCATGGAACGCAGGAGCTTTGTTTCCCAAGGGGTGGCTGCCATGACCGCAGCCAGCGCCTCCGCCGTGTATGGAGCGAATGAGCGTGTGCGGGTTGGGCTGATCGGTTGCGGCGGCCGCGGGCAGTATGTCGGCAACTTCATGCGTCAGTCGCCGAACACCGAATTCGTGGCGTTCTGCGATGTGTACGGCACGAATGCGGAAAAGGCCAAGGCCTCCATGGGACCAGGCGGCCGAACCTATAGCGATTTCCGCAAGCTGCTGGAAGACCGCGATATTGACGCCGTGT
>DASTML010000020.1:0-5814 GCA_035714175.1 Bryobacteraceae bacterium
CGCTGTTGGATTCGGAACCGGGCGTAGAGGTGGTGGGAGAGGCTCCGAATGGGCGGGAAGCGTTGAAGTTAATTGAAACGCTGCAGCCCGACATGGCGATTCTGGACGTAGCCATGCCCATGCTCAATGGCATAGAAGTAACGGCGCAGGCAATGAAAGCCTATCCGGAACTGAAAGTCATCATTCTCAGCATGTACGCCGACGAAGCCTACGTGGTGCGGGCATTGACCGCCGGAGCGCGCGGGTATTTGCTGAAGGAGGCGACCGAAGAAGATCTGCTGCCCGCTGTCCGGGCCGTGGCCCAGGGGCGCAGCTTTTTCAGTCCAGCAATCAGCAGCATCCTGCTCGCCGACTATGTACGGCACCTGAAGCAGCGCGGGTTGGAGGACTCCTATGATGTCCTTTCCGACCGGGAAAAAGAGGTGTTGCAACTGCTGGCGGAAGGGAAGACGAATAAAGAAGCGGCCAGCGTGTTGAATCTGAGTCTGTCTACCGTGGAAACACACCGGTTGAAGCTGATGCAAAAACTGGGGCTGCACAACACGGCCGAAATCGTCCTTTACGCCGTGCGAAAGGGCATTATTTCGTAGCGGCACGCTGAGCCAATCCGGCCGCCTGCCGCGCGTGGTGGGTATGCGGCTGATTTGCCTTTTGACTGCCTTGGGATGTGCGCCTGCCTTTGCCGATTGCGTGGACGGTACACGCGCGGTGACGGAGGCCGAACGGACCTACTATGACCAGACGATGCGCCGGTTGCAGGCCGCTGTACCGGCTGCGCCTCCGGGATGGCAATTGGAAAATAAACCGGTCTATCCGTTGGGTAACTCCACGTGCAAGGGTTCTGCTTTCAGCCGCGTTGCACTGCAGGTCAGCTATGCAAACCTGGAACTTATTCAGGCGTCGCGCGAACGAAGCGAGCAGTCCCGGAAGGAGATTGCCGAACTACGCAAGCTCCCCGGCGACAAGCAGGCCGAGATGAACGAACTCAGCAAGCAGAGCCGGTTACTGCAGAGAGAGCGGCCGAAGTTGCGGACCGCTGGGGATAAGGACGGTTTGCAGGCGTTGGAAACGCGGATTCAGGAACTGGACCGGCAATGGGCGGCCATCCGGCGGGCGCATGAGGCATCCGTTCTGCCGCGCATCCAGGAAATTAGCGCCAAATATCTGGCTGCGGAAGAAGGGCGGAACTATAAAGTGCGTTTCACTGTGACGGTGAACGACCCTTCGCCGGCGGGCGCGGCCATGGCGGTGGGCCAGGCGGCTGGGCCGGGCGTGTTGCAAATCGGATCGGTGACCCTGCGCGTGGATGGGGACCCGGCGTTGGCGGCGCAGATAACGAAACTGTGGAATCTGGAGCCGGTACGCACCAGGTCGTAGCCTGCCGGGGCCGCCGTCGTTTCCGGGAAGCGGGCCTGCTCTGCTAGCTTGGTATTTCGGATGATTTCGCTTTCCAATATCAATAAGCAGTACGGGAAACAGCTCGTTTTCGTAGAAGCGTCGTTCCAGTTGAACCCTGGCGAGAAGGTAGGTTTGGTCGGCCCGAACGGCGCCGGCAAGACCACGCTTTTCCGCATGGTGATGGGGGAGGAACTGCCGGACGATGGCGACGTCTCCGTGCCGAAGAAGACCACCGTCGGCTACTTCCGGCAGGATGTGGAGGAGATGGCCGGCCGCAGTGTGCTGGACGAAGCAATCGCCGGCAGCGGCCGCGTGGGCGACCTGCATCATGAATTGGAAGCTCTGCAGAAAGCGTTGGAAGACCCGGCCCGGTTCGACGAGATGGACAAGATTCTCGAGCGTTTCGGCGAGGTGCAGGAAGAGTACGAACACCTGGACGGCTACTCGTTGGAGGCGCAGGCGCGCGAAGTGCTGCACGGTTTGGGATTCCGGGACGAACAGATTGACGGCGACGTGGGCGCGCTTTCGGGCGGTTGGAAAATGCGCGTGGCGCTGGCCCGGGTACTGCTGGGCCGTCCCGATGTGCTGTTGATGGACGAACCGACCAACCACCTGGACATTGAGTCGATCATCTGGTTGGAACACTTCCTGCGAAACTATCCGGGCGCGTTGCTGATGACCTCGCACGATCGTGAGTTCATGAACGGTCTGGTAGGAAAAATTGCGGAAATCGACGCGGGCGAAATCATCACCTACTCGGGAAACTACGATTTCTACGAGCGTGAACGCGCGGTCCGGGAAACGAACCAACAGGCCGCTTTTGCCCGGCAACAAGCGATGCTAGCCAAAGAGCAGCGGTTTATTGACCGGTTCCGCACGCACGCGGCCAAGGCGGCGCAAGTGCAGAGCCGGATTAAGGCGCTCGACAAAGTGGAAAAGTTGGAATTGCCGAAGCGGCGGCAGATTGTGAAGTTTGACTTCAAGATCCCGCCGCGCTCCGGCGATCAGGTGGCGGTTTTAGAAAACCTGCATAAGGCCTACGGCAGCCGCGTGATCTACGAAGGGTTTAATCTGACCATCCGGCGCGGGGAGCGATGGTGCGTCATGGGCCGCAACGGGGCAGGGAAGAGCACGCTGTTGAAAATGATCGCTGGCGCGACGCAGCCCGACGAAGGATCGGTGCGTCTGGGCGCCAGTTTGAACATGGGGTATTTTGCGCAGCAGTCGCTGGATGTGTTGAATGCTGACTTAACCGTGCTGGAACAGTTGCAACGCGACTTTCCCAAAGACGGCCTGGGCGCGTTGCGATCCTTGGCGGGGGCGTTTCAGTTCTCGGGCGAAGACGCCGACAAACGCATCCGCATGCTCTCCGGCGGCGAGAAATCGCGTCTTGCGATGGCCCGTATGTTGTTTAATCCGCCGAACTTTCTTGTTCTCGACGAGCCGACCAATCACTTGGACCTTGCCACCAAGGAAATGCTTGTGGAAGCGCTCAAAGACTTTGAGGGTACGATGATTTTCGTCTCGCACGATCGCACATTCCTGCGAGGCCTCGGCTCGCGTGTCTTAGAATTGGGCGGCGAGAACGGAACAGATCGCGAACCGCGTGCGTACTTGGGCTCATATGACGAGTATGTGCAAGCCATGGGACACGAAGCGCCGGGAATCCACTCCTAACCGGCAGTCCGTTAGTAACCGAATCAGCGGAGGCTCGTACTAAGGTGGTGACGAACCTTTGGGCCGACCTCCGCTTTGCGTTACGTACGCTGCGCCGCAGTCCGTTGTTTGCCTCTGTAGCCATCCTCTCGCTGGCTCTGGGCATTGGCGCCAATACCGCCATCTTTACGCTACTGGATCAGATCCTGCTCCGGAAATTGCCGGTGCGGAACCCGGAAGAGCTCGTTATGCTCTACCAGCGCGGCGCGCACAACGGCAGCAATATGGGGGACCGCATGCAGTCCTATCCCATATACAAGGATTGGCAGACGAAGGCCGCGCCGTTGGCCGAAGTTCTTTGCCGCCGTCTGGTCAATACCTCACTCAGCGTCGATAATCAGACCGAGCGCGTGGATGCCGAGATGGTTTCCGGCAACTATTTTTCCATGCTCGGAATTGCGCCTGCGGCCGGTCGCGTGTTCAGTTCGCAGGAGGATGACCAGGTCTATCAGGGCCATCCCAGCGTCGTATTGAGCTATGACTTTTGGGTCAACCGTTTTGCCCGCGATCCAAAGATTGTCGGGAAAAAGGTATTGATCAACAATTTTCCAATGACGGTGGTGGGCGTCTCGGCCGAAGGATTTGCGGGGCTTGACCCGGCGCGTTCGCCGCAGGTCCGCGTGCCGATTCTCATGAAGCCTGTCATCGTGCCGGATTGGCAGTTCCTGCGCATGGACGACCGGCGCGTGCGCTGGGTGCAGGTGTTTGCCCGCTTGAAGCCGGGGTTTACGGCTGAGTCCGCCGCCGCGCCGCTGCAGGTTCTGTTCCGTCAGGTCCGTGAGTTCGAAATGACTGAGGCCGCCGCGAAAGATTGGAGCAAGTATGCCCGGGACCAGTTCATGCGGGGAACGATCAATGTAGAGAAAGCCGACATCGGCTACTCCGGGCTGCGCAACAATTTCTCTCGCGCCCTGATCGTGCTCATGTGCATGGTGGGTCTCGTTTTGTTGATCGCTTGTGCCAACGTGGCCAACCTACTAATCGCTCGAGCGTTCGCCAGGCAGAAAGAGATTGCTGTCCGCCTATCGATGGGCGCTACACGGGGGCAACTCATCCGGCAGTTGCTGGTGGAAAGTCTGCTGCTCTCCGTCGTGGGCGGCGTTGCGGGGATCGTGCTCTCGCTGGCCATGACGCGTGGCCTATTGGCCTTAATTCCCAGCGAGGGGAATCCGCTGCTGATTCAACCGGAACCGGATATCCGCATTTTGGCGTTTACGTTGCTGCTGACGGTCGCTACCGGCGTACTGTTCGGCCTGTTGCCCGCCCTGCGCGCCAGCAGGCCCGATCTATGGGGAACGCTGAAAGACACGGTTGGATCCGTGGCTGGTTCCGGTGGTTCCCTGTTTCTCCGCAAGGGTCTTGTGGCCGCGCAAGTGGCCCTTAGCTTCCTCCTGCTCTTCGGTGCGGGCCTCTTTGTCCGCAGCCTGCAGAATCTCCAGACCACCGAGACCGGATTCCGCGACATCGACAATCTGGTTACCTTCCAACTCTCGCCCGCCTTGAACGGTTATGACGCGCCGCGCACCGTGCAGTTTTTTAGGGACCTGCTGGACCGTATGCGCAACGTTCCTGGCGTAAAGGGAGCGGCATTGGCCTCCGTGCCTTTGTTGCACGGCCGGGAATGGGATAGCAGCATGAGCGTGGAGGGACACCAGGCCAAGGACGGGGAAGACATGCAGGCTTATATGAACGCGCTGTCTCCGAAATACTTTGAAACCATGGGGATTGGGTTGCAGGAAGGCCGTGATTTTGAAGACAAGGATATGCAGGAACAAACGACCGTCGCCATTGTCAATCGCCGCTTTGCCGAGCACTACTTTGGCAAGAAAAGCGCGGTTGGCCGTCACATTGGTTTTGGCGGCGGGCCCGGCGCGAAATTGACGATTGAGATTATTGGCGTGGTTGCGAATACGCTCTACGAAGGTCCCAAAGAAGGGGAACGGCGCCAGGTATTCGTGCCCAACTACGGGAACCGCGGCGTAGCCTTCTACGTGCGTGCGGGGATGGGCTCGCAGGCGGTGTATAACGCGGTCCGTGCCTCCGTCCGGGAAATCGATCCGGCAATGCCCATCTATGAAATGAAAACGTTGGGAGATCAACTCGATCAGACATTGCTCACCGAACGCCTGATTGCGCTGCTCTCCGCGGGTTTTGGACTGTTGGCCACGCTCCTCGCCGCCGTGGGCCTGTACGGCGTCATGGCCTTTGTCGTTGCCCGCCGGACCAAGGAACTGGGCGTGCGCATCGCGCTGGGAGCCCGGCCGGCCTCTGTTCTATGGCTCGTGATGCGCGAAGTGTTAGTGCTGTTGGGTCTTGGCCTGGCAATCGGCGTGCCTAGCGCCATTGCCCTTGGCCAGTATGTTTCCACGCAACTCTATGGCGTCAAGGCGAACGATCCTTGGATGGCGGCCGGCACCGTGCTGGTCCTGGCTACGGTTTCGGCCGCCGCCGGATTCATTCCCGCCAACCGGGCCAGCCGCATTGACCCAATCCTGGCCCTGCGTTTCGAGTAGCCCTACGCGGTTGGTCCCCAGTGCCGGCTTAGAAACTCCCATACCGGGCGGCCGCGAAAATCGTGGCCGCCCGTGCACTCCACGTACTGGAATTTCATGGAAGCGCCGGCGTCGCGGTAGAGCCGCCACGTTTCCTCGGCCGCCGTTCGGACATTGTCGATTTCGTAGATCCTGTCGTCGAGCCCGG